>NZ_JBHMAA010000016.1:0-33674 GCF_042429745.1 Neorhizobium puerariae
AGCGCCTCGATCTTCTCCACCGCCTTGTCGACGCACACGACCTCATGGCCGAAATCCGCAAAGCATGCCCCCGAAACAAGGCCAACATAACCCGAGCCAACCATTACTATTCGCATCTGATATCCCTGTCTGCACCCTGGAGAATATCCTGCCGTCGTCGCAGATTTTCCTAGCGCATTCTGTTATTATTGCAACGCACAATCGGAAATTAACATTTATTTCAGATCACATTAAAGGGCTGGCCGAAGGGCTTGCGATCTCCTCCGGAGTATTCTAGAGGCGGGCAGATCTGGGGACGGGGCATGAAGATGCGAAGCCATAGTCCGAACGACATGCCAATGTCGGTCGCGATAATATCCGCCACTATGGTTTATTGGGTGAGCATCGCCTTAGCTTTGCTCAACTATGGCGCGGTCGATCTCATTTCAGTCTCTATCGTTACGATCCCGATATTTTCTCTTCTGATCGTGATTTTCGTTGTTGACGGCGTTCCCGATCATACCAGGGCGATGATGGGAGTGGGCCTGGCCGTCCTGGCGGTATCCATCGCCTGGGTCGCCTTGCAGGCCATGCCCATGCCCGGCGGCATCCTTGCCCAGGCCTCGTGGCGGAATGTTCAGGGTATCGCGGCGGGCAGGCTGGCGACGATTTCCGAGACGCCGGGGGACGACTGGGCTGCGCTTTTGCGGTTGGCGCTTCCGTTCGGCGTGTTCCTGCTCGGCCTGCTGCTGTTCCGGGACGATCGGCGGGCCATGGCGGCCCTGAAGCTGCTGGCGATCTCGGGCGGCGTCATCTCCATCCTATCGATCGGGCAATTCTATCTTGCGCCCCGGACACTGCTCTTCGGTCCCAAGACCGGTTATCTCGACAGCCTGACGGGCTTCTTCGTCAACCGGAACACTGCGGCGACCTATTTCGGGCTGCTTGCGCTGTTGACCGGCGCGATGGCCTGGCGGCTCGTCGGCGAAACCGACTTTCCAAGACTGTTCGCCGCCATCGAGCGCCTGCGGCCGCTCAAGCCCGACGAACGCCGGCATATCCGGCGGCTGTTCTGGTACGGCTCGTCGTTCCTGGTATCGGTCATCGCGCTCGTGCTGACGAAGTCGCGCGCGGGCGTCGGGGCGAGCCTGGCGGCGATGCTGGTCATGGCCGTCCTGATCGCGTTGAGGCCGTCGCGTCGCGCAAGCGGCTCCCGCCGAAGCGGGAACGGGGAAAGCTGGAATATCAGGCGGATCATCGTGTCGCTGGCGGCCATTTCGCTTGTGGCGCTGTTCCTGCTGTTCCTGGCCGGCCGGGTGTTGCTGAGGGCGCAGGTGCAGGGTGTCAACGACACGCGCTTCTGCGTCATGCCGGGCATCGTCAGGGCCGTGATCGATCATCTTCCCTGGGGAGCCGGGCTGGCAAGCTTCGAGTCCGTTTTCCCGGCCTACCGCGATGCGGCCTGCGGCATCGAAAACGTGTGGGACAGGGCGCATAACGTCTATCTCGAAGGCATGTTTTCTCTCGGGCTGGCGTTTCCTCCGCTGCTGGTCGTCGTGGCGGCCGGTCTGGCCTGGGCCTGTATCAAGGGAATGAGAACGCGGCGTCGCTTTCGTTTCGCGGGCGAGGCCGGACTGTCGTCCCTGCTGCTGGTCGCACTTCATTCCGCATTCGATTTCTCGATGCAGATATCGGGGCTCGCCATTTTCTTCGCGGCCGCGATGGCGCCGATCGTATCCATCTGCACGGGGACGCCGGGACGGGACCTGGAGCGGCGTGCGGATATTCCGGATTCAGCCCCGTTTCCGCAGGCATTGAACAGTTGAACGCCCAATATCCGGATGTTTTGACTTGAGACTGGCTCTCTTTTAATTTAGCAATTTCGAATTTAAAGGAAAATGCCGTTTTGCGATGCTTTCGAAATTGTTACTCGAAGCTTCTAAAATCCTGAAATACCAGACTAAAATTAACATGTTGTGTTCAACTCGCAACAGTCTGTGAATTGGCTGTGCGTTGTAGCCGATTTCTACATGGAGTCATGTGGATTTTACCGTCCGATTTCTGCATAACCCTCCAGGGCATATCAGGGGACTTCCGTGTATATTCGATTTCCGGCGACTAGTATCGCGCTTTTGACCGCCGCACTGACAGGTTGTACTGCCTTGCCGAATGCTGGACCTGATCCGCGTGCGGTGGAAACGCAGGCGGCCGTCAAGGTTACTTCAGCGAAAAGCAAGGCCGTCGGCATCGACTATGCCTTGGTGGACTTGAACAAGGCCGTTCTGAATTTCGTCGCGGAGACCAAGGCGACGTCGCTCGCCGGCGGCTTCGGCGGCGGTCGCGGTGGCCCTCCGAGCCTGCCCCTCGGGGTCGGCGACGTGGTGCAGGTCGCCGTTTTCGAATCCCAGGCGGGTGGTCTCTTCATTCCCGCGGACGCGGGCAGCCGTCCCGGCAACTATGTTTCGCTTCCCCAGCAGACGATCGAGCGCGACGGCACGATCAGCGTTCCCTACGCCGGTCGGGTGAGGGCGGCCGGACGGCCGGTGGAGCAGATCCAGTCCGAGATCGAGGATCTTCTCGCCAACCGTGCGATCGAGCCTCAGGTCCTGATCACCAAGATTTCCAGCCGTTCCGCCCAGGTCGCCGTTCTCGGCGACGTGCGTTCGCCCGCAAAGATAGAGCTGACCGAGGCCGGCGAGCGGGTTCTCGACGTCATCTCCGAGGCGGGCGGCCTGAGCGCGCCCGGCGCCGAGACCTATGTCACGCTGCAGCGCAGCGGCCGCTCGGGCACCATTCAATATGATCATCTCGTGGCAACGCCGGTCGAGAACATCTATGTGGCGCCGGGTGATACCATCCTGGTCGACCGCGAGCGGCGTACCTATCTGGCTTTCGGCGCGTCCGGTCTGAACGGCCGCTTCGACTTCGAGGATTCCGATCTCACGCTCGGCGAGGCGCTCGGCAAGGCGGGCGGGCTGCTGGATTCCCGCGCGGACCCGGCCCAGGTGCTGCTCTATCGCGTCGTCGGCAAGGAATTCCTGTCGAAGCTCGGCGTAGACGTGTCGCGCTTCACGACCGCAACGGTTCCGGTCATCTTCCGGGCCAATCTGCGTGATCCGGCGGCATTCTTCGCAGTGCAGAAGTTCCCGATGCAGGACAAGGACATCCTCTACGTCTCGAACTCGGATTCCGTCGAACTCATCAAGTTCCTTGATGTGGTGAACTCGGTTACTTCGACAGCTTCCGGTGTTACTTCGGATGCTGTTTCGACCAGGGATGCCGTTCGGGATCTTACACGTTGATATTGGGGGAGGGCCGGCGTTAACGCTTTCTTAATCTTCGGCTTGATTGGGAGCTTCATTTATGGGAAGCGTTGCGCCGGTTGATATGGGGTTTCAGGGAAGATCATGAAGGCTTATCGTTTTGTTAAGGCCGCAGGGTGGCTGTTGGTGGGCTCCGCCCTGTTGGGCGCAATCGAAGTGCCCGGCGCGATGGCGCAGCAGCCCGCGCCGGCGCAATCCACGTCGGCGTCGAGCTGCTTTGTCGGAACCGCGAAGGTGTCGGACGAGGAGATCGCAAGATTTCTGGCGTCGCCCCAGGACCTCCTGAAGGAGTATCCGGCCGGCGGCCTGCCGCTTTCCACGCGGGTTCGCAGCCTCGCCGGTTCCAGCACCGACACTTTGACGGCGCTCATCGCCCTGCTCGGCGGCGCGTCGGACCAGCAGATTTCCGCCATCGGCTCCGGGCTTGCCCGCGCTGCCCGCGCCTGCGCTCCGTCCAATCCGGAATATGCGGCGCAGATCCAGGCCGCTGCGGCCGATGTCGACAACGCCACCTTCGAAACCGCGTTCCTGGCCGGCAGTCCCGAGATCCAGACTGCCGCTCTGGGAGCGGGCGGTGGGGCTGGCGGCGGCGCGTCGGCGATCGGCGGAGGCGGCAATCCCGGCGGCGGCGTGAATGGCACCAGCGGCGGTTCGGAGTCCGTCGAATCGGGAAATCCCACGTCCAGCGCCAGCAATTCGGGAAGCCGGTACTTCTCCAGCAGCGGCGGCGGGTCCACGACGACCACCGAGGTCAGCCTGACCTCCGCACCGAGCCAGTGAGTGCGCGCCGGGTCATGCACTCATAGCCGGATCGGGCGTATCCACGCGCCCTTTCGGTTCCTATTCCGGCCCTGTTTCATTGAGTCCTGACCCAGCCGAATTCGATTTTGAGGGCGCGCGCTTGCAGATTTACAGCAAGGTTCTTCCAGGTGCCGGGCGGAACTCGGAATCGAAAGCGGCTGGCCTTCTGGACCTTGTTGACGCGGAAGTGTTTCTCGGCGTCGTCCACAGACAATGGAGAGCCGTGCTGGCATGTGTTGTCGGCGCGGCGATACTCGGCCTTTTGTATATTCTGGCGACCGTCCCGCTCTATACGTCGAAATTCAGCGTTCTGATCGACCGCGACAACAGCCAGCTCGTCGAGCAGCTTTCCTCGATCGGGGCGACGGGGGACAACGAGCCGTGGGTTCTCAGCCAGGTGGAACTGCTGAGATCGGAAACGATGGCTCTCGCCGTCGTGGACAAGCTCGATCTTTCCAACGATCCGGATTTCACGGAAACGGAAGGGTCGCTGGTGTCGTCGCTTGTGCGCACGCTGGGTTCGATCGCCAACGTCTCGCAATGGTTCGTATCGGAAGAGGCGACCGACGAGGCTGCGCTTCGCCGGCAGATGGCAGGCGATACGCTGCTTGCGAACCTGGCGGTCGAGCGTGTCGGCCGGACCTATGTGCTTGAAATCAGCTATGCGTCGCCATCGCCGGAACTGGCGTCGAAGATCGCCAACGCCATTGGCGAGGCCTATCTGGTCGACAAGCTGAATTCCCGATACGACGCGACGCGCCGCGCCGGCGACTGGTTGCAGGACAGGATAGCGGAACTGCGCCAGAAGGCGCTGGATTCGGACCTGGCGGTGCAGAAGTTCCGCAGCGCCAACGGATTGGTCGCGGCCGGCTCGACGCTGGTGACGGATCAGCAGCTTTCGGAATTGAACAGCGCCCTGATCATGGCGCAGTCCAATACCGCGATGGCCAGGGCGCGCCTGCAGCGGATAGAGCAGATCATCGCTTCCAACCAGACGGATGCGATCGTTACCGACGTTCTCAGCAGTTCGATCTCCAATGAGCTGCGGCAGAAATATCTCGATGCCTCGAAGCGGGAGACCGAGATCGCCGCGCGGCTCGGCGAAAGCCATGTTCAGGCCGTCAGGCTCCGAAGCGAGATGGCCGAATACAAGCGGTTGATGTTCGAGGAACTCAATCGCATCGCTGAAAGCTATCGGAGCGACCTTGAGGTTGCCGAGGCCCGCGAGAAGGCGTTGAGCGACAGGGTATCGGAATCCTCAGTTGTCAGCGCGAGCGCCAACGAGACGAAAGTCCAGCTGAGAGAGCTGGAGCGCGAGGCGGATTCCTACAGGAACCTCTACCAGACCTTCCTGCAGCGTTATCAGGAAGCGGTGCAGCAGCAGTCGTTTCCCGTGACCGAGGCGCGCGTGATCTCCCGTGCCCTGCCGGCCCGCCTGCCGACCTATCCGCGCAAGGCGCTGGTGATTGTGCTGTTCTGCTTCCTGGGCGCTCTTGCGGGATGCGGCGTCGCCGCGGTCCGGGAATTCCGCGACCGTTTCTTCCGGACCGGAGATCAGGTCCGTGACGTGCTGGGTCTCGAATTCCTCGGCAATGCGCCCCTCGTGACCGGCAACCAGGCGGTGCCTCTGGCGGATATCGAAGATCCCCACATGGTTCGAAAGATAAGCGCGGTTTCGAACTACGTGATCGATCATCCCTTTTCCGCTTTCGCCGAGACCTTGCGCAGCGCAAAGCTGTCCGCGGACCTGAGCCTGGTCGGCAAGCCGTGCAAGGTCATCGGCATCGTTTCGACCTTGCCCGGGGAGGGCAAGTCGACGATCGCCGTCAATTTCGCGGAACTGTTGGCCAGCCAGGGCAGCCGGACGATCCTGGTCGACGGGGACTTGCGCAATCCCGGCGCGACGCGCGCTCTTGCCCGTCATGCCCGGGCGGGATTGATCGAGGTCCTGCTCGAAGGCGCCGATGCGCGGAGCCTGCTGGTGCGCAATCCGCAGACGGGACTTTCGTTCCTGCCGACGATCATCAGGCACCGGGTGCCGCATTCGTCGGATCTCCTGGCCTCGTCCACCATGGTCGGCGTGCTGAACTCCCTGTCCAGGGACGTCGACTATATCGTCGTGGACCTTGCGCCGCTGGGGCCGGTGGTCGATGCGAGAGCCATCGCCAGCCATATCGACGCCTTCGTCTTCGTGACGGAATGGGGCAGAACCGCCCGCCGTGTCGTGCGGCAGATCCTGTCCACGGAAACCAATGTCCGCAGCAAATGCCTTGGCGTCATATTGAACAAGGTTGATATGACAAGGATGAAGCTCTACCGGGCTTATGGTTCGAGCGAATATTATTACTCCCGTTACACAGACTATTATCAGGAGAAGGCCTAGGATGCTCGGGGTTCGCAAGGACCCGCTTCTGGCCGGGCTTCTGATCGCCGTTTCGGTGGTCGTGCTGGTATTGGCGGCGGTCCAGATGCTGCGCTATCATCGTTTCGGCGACATACCGTATCTGGCGAGGCAGATCGAAGCGGGAAAGCCGGTTCCTCCGCCGACGGTCGCCGCCTATGCCGCCCGGGCCACGGGCATCGTGGATGCCGGCATCTGTTCGGGTGATTTTGTAAAGGGCGCATTGACGCTTGCATTGACCGATCTTGACAATCAGAATCAGGACGCCGGCTACGAAAGATGGGCTGCAAGCCTGGAACGCGCCGAACGGGTGGCGCGTTATGCCTTGGGTTGCCGGCCTGTCGATGGCAACATCTGGTTGCGGCTGGCGATGATAAGACAGGCTGCCGCGGAGCAGCCCGAGGAAATGGAAATGATGCTGGCGTTTTCCAAATCGTATGCGCCGTCTGAGGAGAACGTCATCGGTGGTCGCTATCAGTTGTATAACCGGCTGACGAAGGTCACGCTCGACCGGCTTGCCGGGCCGCTCTTGGATGACTTGCAGCTTATCTGCGCCGATAGCGGCTTGCGGCGCCAGTTGCCGTCGCCGTCGCCGGTCCTGAAGGGTGAGATTGCGCGCCTCGTGCCCCAGTGTCGCCCGATTGGTTCCCAGGCGGCTGTGAAGTCGGGCCGCTGAGCAACAGTCATCGAGGAATGAGAGAGAAGACCGCTCTGCAGGGTGTTTTCCAAGTGCCTGGGTTCGGGCGTAGAAGGCATTGGAAAACAACGTAAAAGTATTTGTGATGCGCGTCATTTGCGGAAATTTGGGGATTAACTAATTTGGAAGTTCTCCCACAATGCGTCATGCCGCAGATTGACATTGCAGTGCAGCATTGGTTTACATGCTGGTCAAGCAGATGAATGAATTCAGCTTAATTTCCAGAGCGGTTCTTCGCATACGACGGTAGCCGGCACTTCGAATGAGTGTAATTCGGCCAAAAGGAGATATACACCTTGGTTATACACAAGCTTCCTAGTCAGAAAACCGCCCTTATTACTGGTGTAACGGGGCAGGATGGCGCCTATCTCGCGGAATTGTTGCTGGAGAAAGGCTATGTCGTCCATGGCATCAAGCGCCGTTCGTCTTCGTTCAACACGAACCGCATCGAACATCTGTACGAGGACCCTCATATCGAGAATCCCCGTTTCATCCTGCATTTCGGCGACATGACCGATTCCACGAACCTGATCCGCGTCATTCAGGAAACCCAGCCTGACGAGATCTACAACCTCGCGGCCCAGAGCCACGTTCAGGTCAGCTTCGAGACGCCGGAATACACCGCCAATGCCGACGGTATCGGCACGCTTCGCATTCTGGAGGCGATCCGTCTTCTCGGCCTGACCAAGAAGACGAAATTCTATCAAGCCTCCACGTCCGAACTTTACGGCAAGGTGCAGGCGGTCCCGCAAAGCGAGACGACGCCCTTCTACCCGCGCAGCCCCTATGCCGCCGCCAAGCTCTATGCCTACTGGATCGTCGTCAACTACCGTGAGGCCTACGGCATTCACGCCAGCAACGGCATCCTGTTCAACCATGAAAGCCCGATCCGCGGCGAGACCTTCGTCACGCGCAAGATCACCCGCGCTGCCGCCGCGATCCATCTCGGCCTGCAGGAAAAGCTCTTCTTGGGCAACCTCGACGCCAAGCGCGACTGGGGTCACGCCCGCGAATACGTGCGCGGCATGTGGTTGATGCTGCAGCAGGACGAGCCTGACGACTACGTGCTCGCCACCGGCGAGACCCATACCGTGCGCTCTTTCGTGGAAAAGGCCTTCGCTAAGGTCGGCGTGCCCGTCGAATGGCGCGGCGAGGGAGTGGAAGAGAAGGGCTATAATGCAGGCACCGGCGAACTCGTGGTCGAGATCGACCCGCGCTATTTCCGCCCGACGGAAGTCGATCTGCTGATCGGCGACCCGAGCAAGGCGCACAGGAAGCTCGGCTGGAAACACGAGACCAACCTCGACCAGCTCGTTACGGAAATGATGCGCGAGGACGTGAAGCTGATGGCGCGTAGCGTTCCCGGTCAGTCCAACACCAAGGGGCTGGCTCATGCCTAGTACGGTCTTCGATCTCGCGGGCAAGAAGGTTTGGGTTGCCGGCCATCGTGGGATGGTCGGCGGCGCCATCGTCCGCCGCCTGGCGAGCGAGGGCTGCGAAGTCCTCGTCTCGTCCCGCAAGGACGTCGATCTGCGCCGTCAGGAAGAGGTGGAGGCCTGGCTGGAGAAGAACCGGCCGGATGCGATCTTCGTGGCCGCCGCCAAGGTCGGGGGTATCTTTGCGAACAATTCCTATCCGGCCGAATTTCTCTACGACAACCTGATCCTCGAGGCCAATATCGTTCACGCGGCCCACAAGGTGGGTGTGAAGAAGCTGCTGTTCCTCGGCTCCTCCTGCATCTATCCCAAATTCGCCGATCAGCCGATCGTCGAGGAGGCATTGCTGACGGGGGCGCTGGAGCCGACCAACGAGTGGTACGCGATCGCCAAGATCGCCGGCATCAAGCTTTGCCAGGCCTATCGCAAGCAATATGGATGCGACTTCATTTCGGCCATGCCGACCAATCTCTACGGTCCGGGCGACAATTTCGATCTGAATTCGAGCCATGTCGTGCCGGCGCTGTTGCGCAAGGCGCATGATGCGAAAGAAGCCGGCGCCTCCTCCATCACCGTATGGGGCACGGGCACGCCGCGGAGGGAATTCCTCCACGTCGATGACTGCGCCGATGCCTGCGTGCACCTGATGAAGGTGTATTCCGACGACGTCCACGTCAACGTGGGTTCGGGCACGGATATCACGATCCTGGAACTGACCGGGCTGATCTGCGAGGTCGTGGGCTTTTCCGGCGATATCGTGCATGACCTGTCCAAGCCGGACGGGACCCCCCGGAAGCTGATGAGCGCGGATCGTCTGAGGGCGCTCGGCTGGGCTCCCAGCATTTCGCTGCGCGACGGCCTTGCCGATGCGTACAAGGCGTTTCTCGGCGGCAATTATGCCGAGCGCGTGCAGGGAAACGCGGCATGACCACGCAGCTCGCAGTCGAGGCCACGGAGCGGGAATCTGCACCCGAGGATCGCACTGCTGCGAGCGTTCGGACACGGGTGGTCGTCTACGGCATGAACTATGCACCCGAACTAGCCGGCGTGGGTCGATACACCGGCGAGATCGCGGAGCATCTGGCGCAGACGGGGGTGGACGTATCGGTGGTGACGACGCCGCCCCATTATCCCGGCTGGAAGGTTAGCGGGAGTTTCCGCAACCGCTACAGTTCAGGCGTGGAAAACGGCGTGAAAGTTCTCCGGACGCCGCTGCTGCTGCGGCAGAAGATGGGCGGCATATGGCGGCTGATCGCGCCGCTGAGCTTCGCCCTGACGTCGGCTCCCGTGATTTTCTGGGAAATCGTCCGCAGGCGTCCTCATGCGGTCGTCTGCGTCGAACCCACTCTCTTTGCCTCGCCCGTGGCTCTCGTGGCGGCAAAGATCGTGGGTGCGCGGACGGTTCTGCATGTTCAGGACCTTGAGGTCGATGCCGCTTTCGCCGTCGGTCATCTGGGCAAGTCGAAATTGCTCTCCGGGCTTGCCTTTGGTTTCGAGCGTACGGTCCTGAAGGGCTTCAACAGCATCATCACCATCTCCGAACGCATGTGCGAAAAGCTGGAGGAGAAGGGGCTTTCGCGGTCGAAGCTTCAGGTCCTGCGCAACTGGGTCGATATCGATCACATCTATCCGCTTGAGCAGGTGAGCCCCTACCGGGACGAGCTGGGCTACGGTCCGGAAGATTTCATCGTACTCTACTCCGGCAATATCGGAGCAAAGCAGGGCCTCAACATTCTGCTGGATGCCGCGGAGGCGCTTGAGAAGGTGCACTCGCACGTCAAATTCGTGGTCGCCGGCGACGGCCCGGTCAAGGCCGGGTTGGAGAAGCGGTACGGGCAGCTTGCGAATGTGCGCTTCCTGCCGTTTCAGCCTTATGCCCGTCTCAACGAGTTCCTGAACATGGCCGATCTTCACGCCTTGCCCCAGGAAAAAGGCGCGGCCGATCTCGTTCTGCCGTCCAAGCTCGGCGGCATGCTCGCAAGCGGAAAGCAGATACTCGTGACGGCGGACGAGGGGACCGAGCTTGCGGAATTCCTGGCAGGTTCCGCCTTGCTGGTGCCCCCCGGGGACCCGGCCTTGCTGGCGCAGGGCGTGGCGCGCGTGGCTTCCGGCGAGATAGCCGACCGCCGCGACCAGCGGCTCGGCCTGTCGCGTCGCCTGTCCAAGGCAATCGGCATCGCCGAGTTCGCGGCGGTCGTTGCAAGCCCGGGCCTGTCATCGCGCACGAGGCGGCGGCGGGTTTCGGGGTGACGCTTTCGATGGCAACGCATCATCGGGGGTGGGGCTGGGTGGTGGCGTTATCATTTCCTTCGGTAAGAAGCGCAGCGGCATGACATCGGTCGTCTTTCTCTGGGATAATATCGGGCCGCTCCATGCCGACCGGATCGAGGCGACGCGCGCACGCCTTCAGGATGCCGCCCGGATCGTCGGGGTCAGCGTTTTCGCCGGCAGCAACGAATATGACTGGGTTCCGGCAACGCAGGGCAGCGTCACCCTGTTCGCCGACCGCCGTGAGTTCGGCCCGGTCCGCTTTGCAGGAAGATTGCTGGGGCTCGTTCGAAGACATCGCGCCGGGCATGTCTTCCTCTGCAACCATGATCGTTCCTATGTCTTTCTCGCCGCGCTTCTTCTGAGGGCGACGGGACGCCGCGTCTATCTCATGGTGGATTCGAAATTCGACGATCGCGAGCGGTTCCTCCGGCGGGAACTGGCCAAATGGGTTTTCCTGCTTCCCTACCACGGCGCGATGGTGGCGGGACCGCGCAGCCATGACTACATGCGCTTCTTCGGTTTCCCGCCGGAGCGGATAAGGCTCGGATACGATACGGTCGATGTGGCGCGGCTTCGCGGGCAGGCAGGGAAAGATCCCGAACCGCCGTTCGCGGACCGTCCTTTCATCATTGTCGCCCGCCTGGTCGAAAAGAAGAATATCGCGCTCGCCATTCGCGCCTTTGCGGCCGCCTTCGCGGCGAACAGGCAGCGGCGCCTGCTGATCTGCGGCTCCGGGCCGCTCCTGGCGGACCTGCAACGGCTCTGCGGGCAGCTTGGCGTCGCCGAACTCGTCGAGTTCAAGGGGTTTGTCCAGACCGAAGTGGTTTCGAAACTGCTTGCAGGCTCCCTTGCCCTGGTCCTGCCGAGCGTCGAGGAGCAGTACGGCCAGGTGATCGCCGAAGCGCAGGCTCTCGGCACGCCCGCCATCGTTTCCCTGCCGTGCGGCGCGCGCGACGAACTGATTCGCTCCGGCGTGAACGGTTTCATCGTGGAGCCGGACAACGTGGAGGGCCTCGCCTATTTCATGACGCTCCTCGGCAATGACGAGGTTCTGTGGAGGAGGATGAAGGAGCGGACCGAAGGCTTCGCCGGGCTTGCGGATGCAGACCGGTTTGCCCGGTCGGTCGCCGGCTTCGTGACCGGGGAGGAGGCGCGCTGATGCCTGCCGGGGACCCGCGCACGCGTTCCGTCTGCTTTGTCGTCACCTCGGCGTCCCGCCTGGGGGCGGGAGTCATGGAGTCGGCTCGCTCCCAGGCGACCGGAATGGCGGGCGCCGCATCCGCGGATATCTCGGTGATCACGCTTGCCGACAGGTATTCTCGCGAAGACGCCGGGGCGTGGCAGGGCGTGCGTGTCACGGCGGTGCGGCCCTGGGGACCTTCGATCCTGGGCTTCTCGCCCTTCATGCTGCCGGCTTTGCTGCGTTCGGGGGCGGATGTCGTCCACGTCCATGGCGTCTGGCAGTTCCATTGCCTGATGGTATGGCTGTGGTCCCGTATCACGGGACGGCCCTATGTCGTCAGCCCGCACGGCATGCTCGACAGGTGGCTTCTCAAGCGCTCCCCGTTCCAGAAGAAGATGGCGTCCGTAATTTATCACAACCGTTTCCTGCGCGCCGCCGCAGGGTTCCATGTGCTGACGCGCCAGGAGGAAAAGGATGTCGCGCCCTATGCGGATGGCGGCGCCCTGACCGCCGTCGTTCCCAACTATGTGACGGAGCCGGTGCCGGACGGCGAAGGGACACCTCCCTGGTGGCGGAGCGGATACGAGGGAAAGACCGTCTTCCTCTTCCTCGGGCGCCTGCACGAGAAAAAGGGGTGCATGGAGCTTTGTCGGAGCTGGTCGATTGCATGCCGCAGCGATCCCGAATTCAAGGCGGGCGCGGTTCTGGTATTCTGCGGATGGATTGACGGCCTTCCCGGTTTCGAGACGGAGATCGCCTCGCTGGGGGCGGAGCTCGGGAACGTCTTCTATGCGGGCGCGCAATACGGCGCGGACAAGCAGCGCTCCTTCGCCGCTGCCGATTTCTTTCTGCTGCCGTCGAAGAGCGAGGGCCTTCCCATGGCGGTTCTGGAAGCCTGGGCCGCGGGGCTGCCCGTGTTGATGACGGCGGCCTGCAACCTGCCGGAAGGTTTTGCGGCGGGAGCCGCCATCGAAGTCGATCTGGAGCCGGAAAGCCTTTCACGGTCCCTGCAGGATGCCTTCGCAAGGGCGCCCGCCGAGCGGGACGCGATGGGCGAGGCAGGAAGGACGCTGGTGCACGCGAAGTTTTCCAGGGAGAGCGTCGTGCCGGCTGTTCTGAATATCTATGAAAATATACTGGGACCCGAATAGAGTTATATGCGATTGATGACCGTGACTTACCTCCTGCTGCGTAAACTTCTGCATCTCCTTGTCATATAGATGGAATTCTATGGGGCGTTCCGTCAGTTCCAAAGGCATAACCGGATAAAGGGCATATTCGCGTCATGACAGCCACGCCGAGACCTCCCATCGCCATCTTTGCCTATCGTCGCGCAGATTTGCTGAAAGCCATGTTTTCTTCCCTGGTGAAGTGCAATGGCTTCTCCGAATCCGAGATCTTTGTGTTCGTCGACGGTCCGAAGACGGAGATCGACGCCCCGCATGTCAAGGCGGTCCGGGATTTCGTGGACGGTCTGCCTTTCCCCAATATCCGCAAGGTCTTTCGGGAAAAGAACATGGGCCTTCGCCACTCGATCGCCGCAGGTGTGACAAGCCTGTGCAACGAATACGGCCGTGTCATCGTCTTCGAGGACGATTTCGAGCTTTCGCCGGTGACGCTCGACTATTTTCGTCAGGCGCTCGACAAATACGCTGACAACGACCGGGTCTGGAACATCGTCGCCTACATGTATCGCGTTCCCGGAATGCGCGCCCGCAAGGAGGCTCTCGTCCTGCCTTTTACCCACCCTTGGGGCTGGGCGACATGGGACAGGGCATGGCGGCATTTCGAACTCGACAAACCGGTGCCCGCGCCGGTGCTGAAATCGCACTCCTTCAAGACGTTCTTCAGTCTCGCGGGCCTGCGCGACTACCCCAAGATGCTTGAAATGGCGATGAACGGCCGGGTCAATTCCTGGTTCATCCAGTGGTACTACTGCATGTTCCGCTCCGGCGGGGTTTCCGTATTTCCGTCCCAGACCCTCATTCGCAATACGGGCATCCAGGACGGCACCCATGGAAGCAGCCTCAACCCTTACCACAGGATGGTGCCGCGGGATGAGCTTGCCCTTGAAATGCCGCGCCTGCCCGATGTCGTGGCCGTGGACTATGTCGCCTTGGATACGCTGATCGCGTCTCGCGATGCATGGAGCCAGAGGATCATCGACATTCTCGGCCGGTACAAACGCACTCTGAAACGCATGCTGAACATGAAATAGCGCGATAGTCCGGTATGCATGCAGGCGTTGCGGAGGAAGGTCCGGACTCTGTTCAGGTCTCTCGGGCCCTCAGAATAGGGCGAGTATTATCTTGTCCAGTAGAGACAGGATTAAGCTGTGCGGAGGCGGATGGCGCTTGTGGGGTCAATTGCCTCTATAGAATTAAGCTTAATGACGAAACTCTACCTTGTGTGCCTTCGCAATCATGTCATTTGACTGAATTGTGATGTAATAATAGCGATGTTCATCGTCGGCTGCTGCCTGCAAATGCATGTCATCAACGCTTGAGGGACGTAACGTCATCGAATCGCCGGCTCCTCAAGGTCGGTTTCATTCGCGAAGAAAATCATTCGTGCAGGAAGCAGGAATAAACGGTGTATAGAGACTTGACCGGGGGAAACAGAACGCATCCAAAGGAGGGAGGGCCGAGTTTCGCGCTTGGACATCGCCTCTTCCGTGCGGCCTGGAACGTGACCTGGGCTGTTTTCGGCAGATGGACTCCGGCGCCGCTGCATGGATGGCGTCGTACCCTGCTGAAGCTCTTCGGCGCCAGCCTCGAAAAGACATCGCGTGTCTATCCGGGCGTTCGTGTCTGGTTCCCGCCAAATCTGTCGATGGGCCACCATGCCACGCTTGGTCCGGATGTCATCTGCTACTGCATGGACCGTGTCCTGATCGGCGATCACGCCGTCGTCTCGCAGCGCGCCCATTTGTGCGGCGGCACGCATGATCCGGATCATCCGGATTTCCCGCTGATCGCCAAGCCGATCGTGATCGGGTCCCATGCCTGGATCGCTGCGGAAGCATTCGTCGGTCCGGGCGTGGCCGTGGGGGAGGGAGCCGTTCTCGGCGCACGCGCCGTGGCAGTCCGGAATCTGGAAAGCAACGTCATCTACGCCGGAAATCCAGCTCGACCGATCAGAGAAAGAAAGCGGGTTTGATCGCCATGCCAACGGTCGCGGTTGTCATCCTCACATATAACGAGGAAATTCACATCGCTCGCGCAATCGAGTCCGTAGCCAGTTTTGCGTCGGAGATATTCGTCATCGACAGCTTCTCGACCGACCGGACCACCGAGATCGCGGCAGCGGCGGGCGCCGTCGTGCTCAAGAACCCGTTCATCAACTACGCCAAGCAGTTCTCCTGGGCGCTTGAAAACGCACCCATCGCAAGCGACTGGGTCATGCGGCTGGATGCCGACGAACTGATTTCGCCGGAACTGTCGGAGGAAATCCGGACGCGGCTTCCCCAGATGGAAAACGACGTCGTCGGCATCATCATGCCGCGGAAAGTGGTTTTCCTCGATCGCTGGGTGAGGTTCGGAGGGCGGTATCCGCTCATGCTCCTGCGCATATGGCGGCGCGGTCACGGACGCATCGAGGACCGCTGGATGGATGAGCACATGATCGTCTGGGGAGGCCGGACGGTGACGTTCGAAGGCAGCTTCACCGACCACAATCTCAACAACCTGACCTTTTTCATCGACAAGCACAACCGGTACGCCACGCGGGAGGCGATCGATGTGCTCAACAAGGAATACAGGTTCGTCAAGCGCGATATCGACCTGTCGGCCAAGGATACGTCCTTCCAGGCGGCGATGCGGCGTTTCCTGAAGGAGCACTTCTATAACCGCATTCCGTTTCAGGTCAGCGCGCTTTCCTTCTTCCTCTACCGCTATTTCATTCAGCTCGGGTTTCTCGACCGCACCGAGGGCCTGATCTACCACTTTTTGCAGGGCTTCTGGTATCGTTTCCTCGTGGGCGCCAAGGTTCTCGAATTGCGCCGCGCGATCGCCCATCTGCAGGACCCCGAGGACATCAAGGCGGAATTGCGCCGCATCACCGGTCTGAAGATCGAATAACCCCGTATCACTTGACCCTGGATCACTGGCCGCCGGCGCGTTCTTCCAGCTTTTGGCGGAAACGGAGGGCCTTCATGAGGTCCCGCGTCTTCTGCTCTTCCGCCGCCGTTTGCCGCAGGGCGGGCAGGGCAGGGAGCGCCGGGTCGAGACGGTCGAGGATGGCCGGGAAGTCGCCGGTAGCGTCGATCCGCCTTGTCCCCGTTTCGGTACCCAGGCTCCGGTTGGCCTCGGGCTCATAGACCACGAGCGGGTCGCCATGTCCGAGATTGTCGATGATCCGGTTGTTCGCCGGCTGCCCCGGCCTGTCCGTCAGGACGGTCGCGAGACCCGGATAGCGGCTCATGAAGAGAGGGCCCGTGGACGGAACGTCCTGGAGGCTTTTCCGCAGGGCACCGCCCGGCGCCACCATGTCCGCCTGCCACTCGGTTCCGCGCGAATCCATGCGGATGCCATGTGCCGGGTCGAGGAACAGGTTGTCCTCTACAAGATTGTCCCGCCCGCCGCCGATGAGAACGGGTTCGTCGACCCTTTGAAAGACGTTTCCGAGGATGTTTATTCCGGAAAGCTGGTCGTCGAGATAGACGCCACGAACCTGAGAGCTTCCAATCCGGTTTCTGACGTCCACGAGGACATTGTTCCGGATGGTCGTTCCGCGGCTTGTCCAGTTCCGGCCGGAATAGATCGCGCCGGCATCGTCGGTATCGAGCACCAGGTCGTGCAGTATATTTCCTTCGATCGTATGGTCGTTGCCGAAATAGTGGATGCCGGAATGGGGGCCGTCGAAGATCTCGTTGTTCCTGACCGTCTGGGCGACTCCGAAAACGCGCACGCCGGGCCGGTAGCTCGGCATTTCGCGACCGAACCGTGAAATGGACGAACCGACAACCGCATGGTTGGAGGCGGCAAGCGTCTGCCTGTTGCCGCCGAGCAGCGTGATGCCCGAATAGCCGGTGTCGTCGACGACGCAGCCACTGATCGTCACCCGCTGGCCTTCGATGACCTCGATCCCGTCTCCGCCGGTCTGGCCCGCATAACATTCGGAAACCGTGATGTTCCGGGAGTTCTTGATGGAAAGCGCGCTGCCGATCGAGCGCTGGAAACCGATGCCTTCGAGACTGATATGGGACGCACCGTCGATGACGAGTGTGGAATCGGTGATGGCGAGCGCCGGAGGCGCATCATCCCGGCCGCCTTCGCCCGCGATGTAGAAAAGCCGCCGGCGGGTGCGGTCGACGTAATAGCTGTCGGGTTCGGAAAGGGTCTGGGCGACGTTTGCCAGAAAATACCTGACATCCGTGCCGATCCGGTTTTCGGGCGCGGCGAAGGTGAGCTTGCGGGCGCCATCCGCCTGCGCCTGGCCGAACTCATACCACCAGTTCCAGCTCCAGAAGCCGCCTATCCAGAGGTCCGGTTCCGCCGCCGCATTGGGTGCGCCATCGGGAAGGTAGAGCGTCGTCCGCGCGGCGCCGTCGACGCTGGTGATATCCGGATTCCGGGCGTAATCCGCCTCCGGCCACCGGGAAGGATGCATCCGCGCCGGCCCCCTGAACAGGAAGAGGCGCGAGCGCTTCAGTTCTTTCAGCGAATTCCGCTCGGTCAGGGCCGGCGATATCTGCGGCCAGTAGGGGCTGAGGTCGGCGACACGCAGGCGTTCCGCGAGACTGGCCGGAAAGGGCAGGCCTGCGATATCCTCCGCGCCGCGAACGGCGCGCCCGGCCAGAGGCACGCTGCCATCGATCGACGTGCCGGATGGCAAGGCACCCCGCAGGACAAGCGGCGCTTCCGCCCGGCCGGAATCCTGCCCGGTCAGTCTTATCGGCGAACGGACCGGGAGATGCGGGGGCAGATTGATGACGATCCGGTCATAAGGCTTCGCGGAACGGTGCTTGCGTGCTTCGCGCAGCGCCGCCTGGATGTCGCGCGCCGGGTCGCCGGCCACGACCTGGATCTCGAAATCCACCGCCCGCGCCGAGGCGGCGGCACAGAGGGAAAGAAGCAGGGAAAGAAGGAGGCAAAGGCCCGACAAGGCTGGATATCGCACGGCAAACCTGCGGAGGTTCGAGAGACGTTTGCGGGACCAGTTCACGGTACCTTTGCGATTGATCTTAAGGCCATTCGGAAGGGCCTGACAAGCACGTTGCGGTGCACAAATACGTATTCACATGTCTCGCGCCCGGCGGACCGCGGGAGGGATTTCCGGGCAGCTCGACGTAAAAGAGCGCGTTTGTTAAAATGCAATCGATCCGCTTAATCGGGGGGCAAAACGCGGTGTGCTAGATCGGGACAGCAGCAGGACAGAGAGCTGATCTTGCAGGGTTTGATTGGAGGCATCCATGGTCTACCGCAACTTGGTGAAGGCATTGCTTGTCGCGTCAACGGTCTATGCTTCGATGTCCTATCAGGCATCGGCAGGCCCGGCCGCAGGACTGGCCAGGCCGCTGCGGACTGCGCCTCCGGCGGCTTTCATCACGGCATCCCGTTTTACGCTGGCGCCGTTTGCCTTCGTGCGCTTCTGCCGTGACAACCTTCAGGATTGCGCGGCGACGAAAGGGGAAACCCTCGTGGAGCTCGACGCATCGCGGCGGGCGGAACTTGCGCGCATCAATGCGTCCGTCAACCGTGCCATCCGCCCGGTCAACGACAAGGGCGATGCCGATGTCTGGCGTGTCGATGTGAGCGCCGGAGATTGCGAGGACTACGCCCTGACGAAGCGCCGGCACCTGATTGCGGCCGGCTGGCCGGCTGGCAGCCTGCGCATCGCGGTCGCCAAAACGTCTGCGGGCGAGGGGCACGCCGTTCTGGTCGTCAAAACCTCGCAGGGCGATCTCGTGCTGGACAATCGCTCGAATTCGATCCGCACATGGAACCGTACCGATCTGATCTGGCTGAAGATCCAGTCGCCGGACAATCCGCGGATCTGGCTCGATATCTGATCCCCGAAAGTCGGTTCCCGAACCTTCCGGAACGCGCCTCGAAGCCCGTCCGGCTCTGGATTAAACCTCTGCTCTTGTGCGGTCGCGCGGGCTTTCGTTCGCCCTTGTCGCGCGACCTGCTTCCCGGCCATTCCCGGACAGGGTGCTGCCGGACGCGCCCGGGAGCCCGGTCACTCCTTGTCGACGTAATACTGCGAATAGCTCGAGTAGTAATATTCCGACGAACCGTAGGCATGGTAGAGCTTGAGCTTCTGCTGGTCGACCTTGTTGAGGATCGCGCCGACGCATTTCGCCTTGATCTGGCCTTCCGATCCGAGCGTCTGGCGAACAGCGCGCCGCGACGTCTTCCCCCATTCCACGACCATGAGGAAACCGTGCACGCTGCTGGCGATGGCGCGCGCATCGATCACCGGACCGAGCGGGGGGAGGTCGAGAATGATGTAGTCCGCCGTGCCGGAGAGCGTCGAAAGCAGGTTCTGCATCTTGGCGGATGTCAGCAGTTCCGAAGAATGCGAGACACGATGCCTGATCACTGCGGGCAGGAAGGCGAGATGCGTCTTTTCGTTATAGAGAAGTGCGTCCCTGATGGGCAGTTCGTCGACCAGGACCTGCAAGATCCCCTTGTCGGCATGTTGCGCGATGGCGCGCGTCGCGCCGGGATTTCTGAGGTCGGCATCGATCAGCACGGTGCGCGCGCCCTGGCTGGCGAGAAGCTCGGCGAAGTTGACCGCGATCGTCGACTTGCCTTCGCCGGGCAGGGTGGAAACGATGCCGATGATCCGGCAGTTTTTCGACGGCGCCGAAAGATCGGTGGCGATCTTGGCGCTTCGCAGGGTTTCGGCGAAGCCGGAAAGCGGGTGATCCACCGCATAGTTGTAGATCGCGTCGTTCTTGGAGAGCGACCGCGCGGTCAGGGCTGCGGCCTTGGAGGTCTCGGCCTGCCGTTCCCGCTTGGCGAGCGGCACGATGCCGAGGAACTCGACGTTGAGCTCGTCGCGAATCTGGTCGCCGGTCCGGAAGAAGCGATCCCTGAATTCACGCAGGCCGCCGAAACCTGCGCCGGCGATGGCCCCGATGAAGGAGAAAAGCAGCACCACCAGCGGCTTGTTCGGGGCGCTCGGGGAGGTTGGAGCCGTCGCGCGGGATATGACGCGGGCGTCGGTGATCGGAAACGACTGCTGCTGCGTCGCCTCCTGGTAACGCTGGAGAAACGCCTCGTAGAGGCTTCTGTAGGTCTGGGCCTGACGTTCCAGCTCGCGCAGCTGGACCTGGGTCTCGTTGGCGGTGGCGCTCACGTTGGCGGCGCGGTCGACATTGTCGGAAATGCTCTTTTCGCGCGCTTCCGCGACATCCAGCTCGCTTTTGTAGCCTTCGGCGACGCGCTGCAGTTCCGCGAACATCAGCCTGCGGTATTCGCTCATTTCGTTGCGAAGCCTGATCGCCTGCACATGGCCTTCGCCGAAGCGGCGGGAAATGTCGGTCTCCCGTTTCCAGGCGTCCAGGTATTTCTGCCGCAGGTCGCTGTAGACCGTGTTGCTCATCAGGTCGGTCACGGTTCCGACATCGCTGTCGTTGTCCGTGTTGCTGCTGATGATCTGCTGGATGCGCTCGTATTTTGCGCGGGCCTGCGCGGTTTCCGACTGGGCCGTGATGAGGGCGGTATTCAGCTCGGAAAGCTGCTGGTCCATGACGAGCGTGGAACCCGCCGAGACCAGGCCCTTGTCCGCGCGGAAGCGCTGCACCGCCAGGTCCGATTCCAGCGCCTGCTTCCGCAACTCGCCGATCCTGTCCTCCAGCCAGGCGCTCGCCCGGCGGGTCGCGTCATATTTCGAATCGAGCTTGTCCCGCAGATAGGCCTGCCCGACGGCATTGGCGATACTCGCCGCCAGTCCCGGCGATGGCGAACTGTAGCTGACTTCGAGGACATAGGTGCGGCCGACACGGCTGACGCCGAGATTGTCGAGGAGGGCGTCGATGGCGTCCTGCCGGATCTCGTCGGCGTTTTCCACCGGTTCTTCCGGGGAGAACCAGCGTCTCGGGTCTATCACCGAGACGATCGCCCTTTTCACCATCGCGAGCGTGGATACCTGCTCGGCCATGAACTCGGGATTGTCCACGAGCTTGAGATCGTCCACCACCTTGGCGCCGATGGCCTGCGAACGAAGCAGTTCGACCTGGCTCAGGATGGAGGCTTCGTCATCGGCCATGCCGACGAAAGAGGAGAATTGCTCGGCGACCTTCGTATTGGCGGTGTCGATCAGCACGCTCGCCCTGGCCGTGTAGACGGGAACGGCCGTCAGCGCGTAGACGATCCCCAGGCACGCGGCGGCCAGGGTGCACAGGGCCGCGACGAGCCACTGGCGGCGCGCCACCCCGAGCCAGCGATCGAAGTCGATGATGCCTGCGGGCTCTTTCTCGGATATCAGCGGGGTGTTCAACAAAAAGGCTTTGTTGTCGTTGCGCATTTGCACGGGAATATCCATCGGCTTCACTTAGGTCCGTTCAGTAGACGCACGAGCACCGCCTTGATCGTTGCAAAGGGTGGATGCTCGGTTTGTTGATCCATCGGCGGCGTGACTCAGGTTTTCGACTGCTGAAACGACCCCGCTTGATCTCGTATCGGGGACGTCGATGAAAGCTCGTTACCCGCTCTTCCTCCTCACACCGGTTCCGTTTGCGCAATGCCGCATTGCGGCGGGCGCTGAACCCGTGACCGTTCTCGCAGGCCTGTTCTATCTTCCGTTTCCCTCCGAAGACGGAAAGACCGATATCGGGGATTCCATGTCTGAAGCTTTTGCCCCTTCTTCACCCGAAGCCCTTTAGTGTATTCGCATATCACTATAACAGGATTTTGCATAACGGGATTTTGCAGTGCAAAACAACGATCCCCAATTCGGCACAAGCAAAATCATCTTGGGATATACCGTTGCGGAATGTGGTTGAATTTTTGCGTCAGGATGCTGAAGTAAATCTCACGAAAGATTGCTCAATTTCTACATTCTTCGCCCTTGTTGAAGGGAAATGGACATGAGGGCAGACGCATTGAATTGCCCTGTCCACGCTTTCTCCGTCATAGTGCTGGAAGAATTCAAGCAATCCTTGTGCCAGATGCCGCTTATATATCTCACACGCGCTTTTATGCTGCAAGGCAAAATAGCAGGACCATGAGGAATGGACGGCGGGAACGCCGGCTGGGGCGACGCTCAGGCCGGGTCTTCGCCTCGGGAGGCGGGTTCCGGCCGGGATGGATTTGCGGCGATCACCAGTATGCGCCGTTTTCGACGATCTTGGCCGCCTTGGGAACCTCTTCCGCGTTCGGTCGCACCCAGCTCTCGTTGAAGAGGCGCGAGATGACGGGATGATTGTCCCAGCGCGCGCCTTTTATTCCGAACAGGATCTGCACCGCTCCGCCGAGATGGACGCCGATTTTCCCCTGGCTGCGGGCATGGGCGCCAAGCGGCAATGCCAGCGCTCCGGCTCCGATCAGCGCGACGTCGTAGTCGACGGCCGTCATCTGTTCCTTCAGGTCGTCCAGGGCCGCCTGCCAGCTCGCGTGGGCGGGCGGCGCGAGCGCCGGGCTGCTGGGAGCCTGGATGATGTCGAGATCGAAATCGGGCAGGACCTGCGGGCTTGCCTTCCAGACATCGCGCCTGCGCTCGTATTGGGAAGCCGCCGTTTTGGGGAAGGAGGTGATCAGCAGGACTTTCTTGCCGTGCAGGGTCCGCGACCAGGGGCTCGGCGAATAATAGGGCTCAATGGCGTTGAGTTCGACCAGCTTCGCATCGGAGGCGAACTTCCGGATGAAGTTGATCTCCCCCGGATTGTACCAGGGCGCCAGAATGTCGAGTTGCGATATCGCATCGAGGTAAGTCCGGCAGAATGCATCGATTGCCTCGTCGGTCGTCGGGAAGACGCCGGGTCCCACCAGCACCTGTTCGCGGATCGATTCCGGATAGGGTTTGCCGGGACGCATCGCGATGTAGAAATTGAGCACCTTCAGCTCGGACGCGCCGATCTTGCCGATGGAGGCCGGGGTGCCGGAGGCGATCGTTTGCGCGATCAGCTCATTGCCCCGCTGCACCGGGAGTATGTCGAGGTTCCTGTAGGCCCAGGTGGTGGAGAGGCGGCGGATCGATTTCCGGAGCTTGCGTTGCGGATCGATGAATTGCGCTACTTTTCTCAGTTTGTTGAGGGTGGAAATGTCCATCATGAATTCCTTCGGTAGAGAAACGAGCCGATCAAGCAATTCACAAGATTATGTGAAGTCCGAAGCGCGGGCGCAATTGAGTGTCTTCCTGCATTTCCATCAATCTGCCTCCGGTGTTTGCCCGGAAATCCAACTAGCCGAGTGCACTGCAATATGCTAGCGATCCGTGAAGTAATTGATACGGTGCGATTGGCTCTCATCCGGCGATCTTTGGTGTTGATGTTCATGGCGGCAAGACGCTTTCAATGCGGAATGTGTATTCCTGGCTTCCAGGGCGCGGTCTTCTGAAATGTCCTTTGTGCAAAATAAAGGAATAATATTGCTGTTCAGCAGCACCGAAGACGGGCATCGGGGCGCTTATCTGAGCTTTGTCGCAAGTGTCCTGCCTTCGCGGCGTGCTTCCCTGCGGGAGGTTTTCCTTTCCGCCTCTCCGGTATTTTTCCTCATGATCGAGGATTCCTTCTTCATTTTCGTCCTGGCCGCTTTTTTCAGGGCGCTTCTGGGACGCAGGACGGCGGGAATCCTGATGCGCCCGAAACCGGCGCTCGAAGGGGGCGGGCTGAGGCTGCGCGTCAAGCGGCTTCTCCTGCGGACGATGCGCCCGATCGGCAGCATCAGGGTGCTGACGATCCTGCCGTTTTCCATCCATCCCGAATTCGGCAGGATAGCCGACGACTGGATATATGATTTTCAGCTTTGGGACCTGACCGACGAGGAACGGGAGCGTACGCTGCGCCGAGGCGGCGAGGGGCTCGGCAAATCGATACGGGACGCGGCATCCGGCCGCCGCGTCATCTCGGCGGTCGGGCGGCAGGACAAGCGCAAGGGCTTCGATGTGCTGGCCAGGGCCGCAGCGGAGCTGACGGCGCTGGCCGGCCAGCTCCATTTCGTTTCCGTGGGCTCGGTCCATGGCGAGGTGAAACTGGCCGCGGCCGAGCTTTCATCGGCTGGGGGGATGGTCGTCGATCGCTATATCAGCGATCAGGAACTCTGCGAGTGTTATGGCGCAAGCGACGTGATCTGGGCGCTCTATGCGCCTTATGACGACCAGGCATCCGGCATTGCGGGCCGCGCGGCGCAGCTCGGCATTCCCTGCATCGTGCGCACCGGCTCCCTTTCGCATCGCCTGTGCCTGAGCGAAGGGGTGCCGCATATCGACGCGACGGAGGATACGCTCGATCGTCTGGCGAGGCCCGTCCCGCCGCGCGACGATGCCGCCGGCCGTGCGATGGCGGCGCGGTTCCGCGAGGTCAGCGTGGCGCGTCTTGAAAGGATCTTCGACCTCAAGCGGCCTGAAGGGCGGTCCGATGATCCCCCGTCACCTTAATCTCAAGAAGAACGTCATATTCGCGCTCGTCGCCTTCGGCGTGAACATCGGGCTCGTGTTCATAAGCTACCGGCTGCTGATCCTGCAGGGCGGCATCCAGGCGGTCGGCCTGTGGTCGACGCTCTTTGCGTGGACATCGCTGATCCGCATCGGCGATGTCGGCATGGCCAACGCTACCATCCGTTTCGCCGCCATGCACGACATGGAGAGCGAGTCGGAGAAGATCCGCGAATACGTGGAGACCGGCATCATCTCCAATGGCGCCCTGTTCTGTTTCCTGGCGGTTCTGGGCTACATCGTTTTCAGCAATTTCGTCGGCGGCCTGGTGGAGCAGACGCATGTGGCGGAGGCGGAGCAGGTGCTGCCCGTGATGTTCGGCGGCTTTTTCCTGATGAACTTCGCGAATGTGATTCTGGGGTCGATCCAGGGACTCCATCTCGGGTTCGTGAATTCCCAGCTGACGGTGCTGGGGAACCTGGTGCAGATCGGAGCGGCCGTCTTCCTGGTTCCGCGCTATGGCGTGCTCGGCATGGCCTGGGCCCAGGTCATACAATATTCCAGCATGAGCGTCGTGGGCTGGTATGTGGCCCGCCGGGCCGTCTCGTCCAGGAACATCGTTCCGGCGCGGTTCAGCATCCCGGCGTTCCGCGAGATGCTGGGTTTCAGCCTCAGGTCCCAGGTGGCGAATGTCTCGAACGGGCTTTTCGAGCCCCTGTCGAAGATCCTCGTGAGCCATTTCGGCGGGCTGCAGGTCCAGGGCCTCTACGAACTTGCCTACAAGACCCTCTGGCTGCCGCGGACCGCCGTCATTTCCGGCGTTTCGGCGATGATCCCGTCGCTGACGCACCTGTTCCGGACCGACCGCGAGAAGCTCTGGCCCATCTATTCCAAATCCGTCACCTATTCCACGCTGGCGGTCTTGGCGCTGAGCATCGGCGCCGTTGTCGCCTCGCCGGTGATCTCCTGGCTGTGGATCGGGCGGGTCGAGATCAACTACACCTATTTCGTCGCCATCTTCGCCGTGGGTATCGTGCTGAACGCCTTTGGAGCGGCGGCATACAACCTCGCGATCGTGACGGGCGAACTGCGCTACAACATCGTCATCAATGTGCTGGTGCTGGCGACCCTCGCCGTGCTGGGGGGGATCTGCGGTTATTTCCTGCCCATCCATGCGGTCGTCGCCGCAACGGCTTTCAGCATGGGCGCCGGCGGACTGGCCATCAAGTTCCACAATGAGCGCCTGTTGCAGCCGGGCCGGGCAAGTGGAGGGCTCAATGCCTGACCGGTGTTTTACATTTTCGTTCTCTTCCTTCGGTATTGTCGGCGGGGCCGCAGTCGGAGCATCCGGCGCAGGCCTCGGGAGCATCGCTTGAAATGGGCATAAGCGCCGTTGAGAAATTTCTGCTGAGCGTGATGGCACTGGCGGTTCTCTGCCTGCGCCCTTCGGTCATCGGCGAGGTCTATTCGATCTTCAGCCTTGCGCTCCTGCTCGGCGCGGCCACGGCGTTGTTCGGCGTTTCGCTGTCGACGGGCAGGGTGCTGGTGCCGGAGAGGTTCGCCGTCATCAACATCACGCTGATCTACCTGATATCGCTTTATGTGCTGACCAGAACCATTCTTTTCATGCCGGCCATCGACGCGACCGATGAGACGAAGGCCTTCATGATCATCTCGGGCTTTCTGCTGGCCGTCCTTCTCGTCATTTCGAACCGGGCTTATGCGACCACGTTTTTCGACGCGCTGGCCATTCTGGTGATCGCCAGCTCGATCAGCCTGACGATCACCATGGTCCTGCTTCTGGCCGGCATCCCGGCCTATCAACTGACGATCGGCAAGATAGCCTATACCTATGCGAACCGCGGCGATTTCGCGTTTCCGTTCACGTTTCTTTATAACGAGGTCTCGACGCCCTTCGGGGTGATACCGCGCCTCAGCGGCGTCTTCCGCGAGCCGGGCATCTTTCCGCTCTACGGTTGCTGGGCCGCCGCCTACGCCTATCGCCGCGGCTGGCCGACCCCGATCTGGCTCGTTTGCCTGTTCGCCACCGCCGCCTGCCTCTCGTCCATCGGCGCGCCGCTCGCCTTGTACACCGGCGCGATGATCGTGATGATCCGGGCGGGGATAAAGCCTCTGCCTGCGCTCCTGCTCCTGCTGGTCGTCGGCCTGCTGACATGGCAGATCCTCTATACGTCGGAATATCTCGACCTGCAGAGCAAGGTGAATTCCGGCAGCGGCTCCTTCGAGGAGCGAATGTACCTTGCGGAGGCCGCCTTCGATGCGAGCAACGTGATCTTCGGTGACGGCTACGGCTTCAGCATCTTCACCACCGGCCCGATATCCCTTGTCGCGGCGATCCGCGTTTTCGGCCTCGTCTTCTTCGTGGGCTTCCTGATCTGTTATGCGCTTGCCGCCGTGGATCTCAAGCTGTGGATGACCGGGCTGGTTCCGCCGATACTGGGGGTCGTCTTCACGCAGCCGGTCTTCCGCGAGCCGGGATTTATGATCATGCTGTTTTCAGGCATCGTGTTCATCGCGTCGAAACCCTCGTTTTCGGCTCTGCCGTCGCGTCGGGACCCGGTGGCGAGAACCGGGGCGTTCCGCCTGAAAAACCCCCTGTTGGAAAACCCTCTTGGCAGATGAGTGGACGAGAATGGCGATCGGAAACGAAAGTTCCTTCATTTTGCCCGGTCGCGGCGCCGCAGCCGCGCCGATGACGCAGGAGCATTCCCGCGAGGAGAGGAGCTTCAAGGGGGTCGATGTCGATCAGGTGATCGCGCTCGGGCGGCGGCACCTGATGCTGTTCGTCAAGTTCGTGGCCGCCGCCATTGTTCTGGCGGTGATCTATAGCCGCGTGGCTGTGCCGCTCTATACGGCCCAGGCTTCCCTGTTTCTGGATGTCAGTAAGAATCCGATCATCCTGGCCTATTCGGATAGCCAGCAGACGGAGGAGGAGGCGCAGACCGACGGAAACATGCTGAGCCAGATCGAGCTCATGCGGTCGCGTTCGGTCGCCATCGCCGTCGTCGAGAAGCTCCGCCTCGATTCCGACAGCGATTTCCTGTTCGCGCCGCTCTCGCTTTCCGAAGCCGTCGCCGACCAGTTCACCTCGCTTTTCTCGGCGGCTTCCATCGACACGATGGAACCGGCGGCACGGCGTGAACTGGCGATAACGCGCCTTCAGGACAATGCGACGGTCAAGCGCATCGCCCAGTCCTATATTTTCGACGTCCGCTTCACGTCGCCTTCTCCCGAGCTGGCCGCGAAGATCACCAACGCGGTCGCGGAGGCTTACATTCAGGACCGGATCGATTCGATCGCCGAAGCCCATCGCAATGCCAATGTATGGCTGAGCGACCGCATCAAGGAATTGGGGCGTGAGACACGGGATCGCGATGCGGAGGTGGAGAAGTTCCGCAGGGACAACAACCTCTTTCAGGTTGGCGACAGGCTCGTTTCCGACACCCGGCTCGAGGAGGTGACGACGCTGCTCGGCAAGGCGCATAGCGATACCGTGGAAGCCGAGGCGCGCTACGAGCATGCCCGGAAGACGCTGGCCGGCGACGACGCCGAACTGGTTGTTTCCGACGTTTTCTCCAATCGCATCTCGACGCGGCTGCGATTTCAGTATGTCGATCTTTCCAAGCGGATCTCCGAGCTGGAACGGAGCGCCAGTCCCGCACGCGATCTCGTCGCCCGCCTGCGGCTGGAGCTGCAGGATATCGAAACCCAGATCCGCGAGGAATCCGCCCGTATCCTCAAGAACTACGAGTATGAATGGAATGTCGCGCGCTCGCGGGAGGATGTGCTGAAGGCATCCCTGCTGGAGGCCAGCAACGCCAGTTCCGGCGACCGGGAGGCGCTCGTGAAGCTGCACGAGCTGGAGCGCATCGCGGCAAGTGCGCGCAAGCTCTACGAATCCTACCTCGAACGGTTCCAGCAGACGGCGCAGCAGAAGACGTTCGACATCACGAACGCCCGGGTCATCACCGAGGCGCTGGCCCCCGAGAGGCCGAGCTTCCCGCGTCTTCAGCTCGTCGCCTTTCTCGCGGCGATATTCGGCGCCACCGCAGCCGGCATCATGGCGGTCTACAGGGAGACGCGGGACGTATCCTTCAGGGATGGCGCGCAGGTCACCGAATATACCGGCCTTGACATACTGGGAGAAATTCCGCCGCTCGAAATCCCGGCGGGCGATTCCGGAGAGGCGCTGGACACCCCGGCGCTGGCGTTTGCCCAGCGCGATCCCCTGTCGCCTGTGGCGGAAGCCCTGCGCGCCGTGAAACTGGCGGTCGACTTGCGCCGCAAGCCGGGCAGGGCGCCCGTGGTGGCCTTCGTATCGACGTCCCCGAACGAGGGCACGTCCCTGGTCGCCGCGAACTTTTCGACGTTGCTGGTCGATCAGGGATATGGATGCACCCTGATCGATGCCGACCTGCGCGGCCGCGGCCTCACCAGGACGATCGGTTATCATGCCAATGAAGGGCTGTCGGAGGTTCTTTTCGGCGGGGCCGAATATGAAAGGACGGTGCTTTCCCACCGTCCGCCGTCGCCTTCCTTCCTTCCCGCCGGCGTCCGCTCCGTCGATGGTCTCTGGTCCCATCTTCTCGCGTCTCCGGCCATGGCGCGACTGGCGTCGCGGGCGTCGGATGAAAACGACTATGTCGTTCTCGATCTTCCCTCGCTCGTATCCGGTGTGGATGCCCGGTCGGTTGCTCCCGCCGTCGACTTCTTCGTCCTGGTGATTGCAAAGCAGACCGCCGCACGCGACGTCGTTGCCGACGCGCTCGTCCGGGCGCCCGAGATTCGCGACCGCTGCCTCGGCGTGCTCCTGAACTTCGCGTGAGGGGGCACGGTTCCGTTCCCCCGCAGCCGGGCTCCCGGCAGGCCGGCAAGGGGCGTTCCCCGGCGACCGCCCCGAATATCTGTGGCCGCATTAACTCTTTATTATAAATAAGCTTTGGCGTCTTCCCATTCGATGTTAGCTAGCCCCGATACGTCGGGAGAAGCGCATGCGTCAGGATATTCCGGAGTTAACGTCCCTGCGCTTCTTTGCGGCGCTGGCGGTCGTTATTTCCCATATGCATGGGCTCGGTTTCATCGACGCCCCCGAATTGCATCGCTTTCTTGATGGCGGGCGCCCGGCGGTGGCATTTTTCTTCATGCTCTCCGGCTTTGTACTTTGCCTGCGATATGCGCCGGCCGATCTCGGCGGCCGGTATTTCACCGCGCGCTTCGCCCGCATCTATCCCGTGCACATTTTCGGGCTCGCCCTGTCCGTTCCCGCGGTTCTTTTCGTGGCGATGACCGATGCCGCTCTTGCCGACCGGATGTTTGCGCTGAAGGGCAACATATCGGCTCTCCTGATCGTCAGCTTCCTCGCGCAGGTCCTCCTGCTCACCGCCTGGATTCCCGTCGCGGGCATCAACCAGCCCTGGAGCTTCGCGACCTGGAGCCTGTCCTGCGAGGTCTTCTTCTACTGCGTGTTTCCGGCGCTCCGGAAGCGTCTTTCCAACTGGAGCGCCCGGGCGCTCGTGGCGCTGGCGGCATCGGCATGGCTTGCCCAGGCGGCCTGGTGTTTCGCCGTTCCCCTCGTGTTTCCGGAGAACCGCGCCGGCTTTCTTATCTATCAGTTTCCGCTTCCGCATCTCTTCGAATTCATCACCGGCATGATGTGCGGCATTCTCTACAGGCGGGGGGCGCTCGAACGTCTTGCCGGATATGGGCGGGCGGGCGTCGCCATCGCACTGGCCGGCCTCGTCCTCCTCAGCGTATTCCAGCCGCTTCACCCGGCCTATCTCCTGCAGGGGCCGCTGTTTGCGGTGCTGATACTGGCGGTCGCCGTCAGCGGTGGAACAGGGCCGCTGCTGAACGGGAAGCTCGTCCTGCTGGGGGCCGCCAGCTATTCCCTTTACATCGTCCATGTCCCCGTTCTGACCGCATTGAAGCTGTGCGGCATGCAGGATTATCCTCTTCCGGTTCTCCTGGGCCTGGTCGGTTTGAGCGTCCTGGCGTTCAAATATGTCGAGGAGCCCTGCCGGCGCGTGATCCTCGGATGGCGCGGGCCCGCAGCGGTCCGTGACGGCGAAAGAACCGCGCATTGACAGGGCCGGAAAACCTGCCGTGCCGGCAGGTTTTCCGGTGCCCGTCCTTCATGACAGGCAGATCGCCCGGTGCGATCCGGCCGATATGCCCTTCCTTTCAATGAGCCGCGATCCTTCGCCTCAGCCGGCGATCACGCCGTCCAGTCCCATTGCCGTCAGGTTATAGACCTGCACTTCGCCGATCCTCGCCTTGATGTTCTGGCCCGCCACGACGGCGAGCTTCCACCAGAGCGCCAGACCGGACGAGGCGTTCGCAGTGACGACGTACATCGAGGGGGGAACCGCCAGGCCGCCGGTCTCGCGCCAGGTGTTGTTGAGGTTGGCGCCGCCATTGTTGACATTGAGGCTGAGGCTTCCCTGCTGCGCCCCGCCCCGCGTTGCGCGCCAGTTGCCCGCGGTATCCTCGATTTCCATTCGGCAGGTCACGCCGAGCTTGTCGCCGCCGGCATAGGTGCCGCCGAGAGAAAGGCCGTAGATCACCGAGGCGGCCACGGACGTCCCGTCCAATGCCGCTTCGAACCATTGGCCCTTCTGCAGTGTGCCCGACCTGGCGCGGACGCCTCGCGTGACCGAGCCCGTCGCCGCCTGTTGCGTGAACCAGCCGGTGGGGGAGTTGCCTGTGCCGACGGTGCCGTTCATGAGCGGGTTGGCGACGAGCGCACAGGTTCCGCCGGCGACCGGCGGCGCGTCGACGCCGAGGGTCGCCGCCATGTTCATCGCCTGCATGATCGGGGCGACGACTTCCGCGATCGCGAGATGTCCGAGCGCGGTGAAGTGGATGCCGTCCGCATTGTAGGCGGCAAGCGTCTGGCCTGTGGCGGGGTCGACGAGCGCCGAATGGATGTCCGCGAGCCGCGCCCCTTCGTTGTGGACGGCAAGCTTGAGCCAGAGATTGTAGGCCTCGATGAGTTTCGACCGTATGGCGAGATCGCCGGCGCCGGCGCCGGTCGGCGGCACGGTGCAGACGATGGCCCGGATGCCGTAGGCCCTCGCCAACTGTAGCATGGCGACGATATTGCCGATGAAGGTGGCAACCGGAACCCCGACGCCGTTGAACGCCGAATCGTTGGTTCCGCCGAGGATGACGACGCCGTCACAGCCGGCGTCGATGATGTCCGTCTTGAAGCGGGCCAGCATCTGGTCGGTGGTCTGGCCGCCGATGCCGGCCAGCGCATGGTCGACATTCTGCAGCCGGCCCGCCAGGATGCAGGATTGCGCGGCAAACCCGTAGATGGAATTGGGAGCGCCCGAGCCCACGGTATGGCTGTCGCCCATGAAACCCCATTTGCGGCCGACGCCCTGGATGATCGGCATGGAGGCAAGCACCGCGCTGTCGCGGAAGGAACGGGTGGTGACCATTTATTCGAACTCCATGAGAAATGCGTGGTCGTCGTCGGTGAGATAGGCGCCGTCGTCATCGGTCAGGAAGACGTAGCCGGCGGGCGGTGCCGGTGGCAAGTCGCCATCCGCAGGCATGATGCTGACACCCGTGAGGAAAACGCCGAAATCAAGCATCGGACCGGTTCCTCGCCCGTCGTGGATGGGCCGCGCCGCCTGTCGCCGAAAAGCGATGTCCGGCGGCCGTTCCATCGGCCCGCGCGTGTCGCCGGGCCGGGCATGCCGGCAGCCCGGGCATCCCGAAAATGCGCCTTGCTGACAATCGGATACGGTGTTCTGCGGGAATTGTGCTGGGATCGTCCATTTCCGTTTCCTCTGTTATCTCCGGCGCGTCACCCGGCTTTCCGGGATCTTACGCCTGCGTTCCGATACTAGAGGCCTGCCACGGGGCGGGGATGATATCGGGCGGATCGGTGCCGGCCGCGCCGGCACATGACATTCGGTATCGCTGCCAACCGATTGGCATGGTTGAAGAATCGCTTTTCGCGAAAATTCGACGATGCGAGAATCTTGCTTCGAGGGGCATTCGTTTCATCCCCGCGGTTTCGGGAAACGGGCATGCCTGCGGGTCGTCAGGCCCGCCGGTCACCGGCAGATGGCCGTGCCGTTCCCGCCGACATGGCAGCGCCTCTGGGTGGCTCCGACATTTCCGGGCGTGCGGGCCGGCCGTTCCCGGATGACGCCGGGTCGTCTGCCGCCGGTCTGCCCCGACCCGCCGTTTCGAGGATCGATTTCAAAATTCCGGTTGCCGTAGGTGCCGTAATATCCACGAGTGCCGTTCGGCTGAACTTCGTAGTTGCGATATTGCTGGGCATCCGCCTCCGATGCGGCCAGAAACGCCAGGGCAAGAAGAATCGGCTTCATGGGGGAAACCTCCTTTTCCACAAATCGGCGCCATCTTGCCGCACAGGCAGCCGCCGTCCGCAAGGCGGCATCCGCATCCACCCCGGCTTCGACCGTAAAATCCGCGTAAGACGGGAGAAAGGGTAGCGAAAACCCGTCCCGTTCGGGACACATCCAGATCTATTGCTTTATTCAGGAGAATGGTGGGCGATGAGAGACTCGAACTCCCGACATCCTCGGTGTAAACGAGGCGCTCTACCAACTGAGCTAATCGCCCGTCGCGGCCGGGGAGCCGTGGCTCCGTCGCGTCGGTGGCCGTGATCTATGCGGATCGCGAAAAAACCGCAAGGGCTTTCATGATGTTTTTTTGAAAATTTTGAACAGGCCGCCGCTATCAACAGGCAGGGGAGGGGAAAGCGACGGGACGTCATCCTTTTGTCTTGAAACCTGCTTGACACCCGCACACGAACCTCTTAGTTAGCCGCTCAACCGAGCGGTCGAGGCCGCGAGGCAGGGCCTTGTGCCCTTGAGAAATGCGCGGGTGTAGCTCAGTCGGTTAGAGTGCCGGCCTGTCACGCCGGAGGTCGCGGGTTCGAGCCCCGTCACTCGCGCCATCTCTTCCTCGAATTGACGTTGCCCGGTTATGGGCTGGTCAGCGCCGAAAGGCATCATGCGCGGGTGTAGCTCAGTCGGTT
>NZ_JBHMAA010000023.1:0-67748 GCF_042429745.1 Neorhizobium puerariae
CTCGTCACCGAATGGAACGAGTTCCGAGCCCTCGACCTCGACCGCCTCAGGGCCGTCATGAAAAGCCCCGTCCTCGTCGACCTCAGAAACGTATACAGAAAACCTGAACTCGATGCCCATGGGTTCAACTATACGAGCATCGGCAAAGCTCATTGACACGTCGTTCTTCGACGAAACCCCATATGAAACGCCCGCGGTGCACCCCGCGGGCGTTTCGCTTTCCGACTGCATGATCTGCTTCGCCTCTTTAGAAAGGCGCCCTGCCCCGTTCCCCCAGCAAGCGCCATTCCGCCACTTTTGCTCGGCTTGACGGAAAAAGGATCGCGATGGGCGTGATTAAAACAGCGTCATTTGGTGACGCTGCAAAACTGTCCATGGGAGCGATGGATCTCTCCTCTTAAAATCAAATCAAAAGAGGGAACTGCGAAATGGACAAACTACTTGCCTCAACATGCCTCGCCCTTGGCATCCTCGGCATGGGCACATATGCCAATGCCGCCGACTGCGGCGACGTCACGATCGCAAGCATGAACTGGCAAAGCGCCGAAGTGCTTGCGAGCCTCGACAAGTTCATCCTGAACGAAGGCTACGGCTGCAATGCCGAGATCATCGTTGGCGACACGGTTCCCACGATCACCTCGATGGTCGAAAAGGGCGAGCCGGATGTCGCGCCGGAGGGCTGGGTCGACCTGCTGCCGGAGGTCGTCAGCCGCGGCATTTCCGAGGGCAAGCTGGTGGGGGCGGCCGTCGCGCTGTCCGATGGCGCCGTCCAGGGCTGGTGGATTCCGAAATACGTCGCCGATGCCCATCCCGACATCAAGACCATCCAGGACGCGCTCAAACATCCCGAACTCTTCCCCGACCCGGAAGACAAGAGCAAGGGCGCGGTCCACAACGGCCCGCAGGGCTGGGGCGGCACGGTCGCCACGACGCAGCTCTACAAGGCCTATGGCGGCGAGAAGGCCGGCTTCACCCTGATCGATACCGGTTCGGCCGCCGGGCTCGACGGTTCGATCGCCAAGGCCTATGAGCGCAAGGAAGGATGGGTCGGCTACTACTGGGCGCCGACCGCACTTCTCGGCAAGTACCAGATGGTCAAGCTCGGCCATGGCGTGCCCGCCGACATGGCGGAATGGAAACGCTGCAATACGGTCGCCGAATGCCCGGACCCGAAACCGAACGACTGGCCGAAGGACAAGGTGCAGACGCTCGTCACCAAGAAATTCGCCGATCGGGCCGGTGCGGATGTGATGGCCTATCTCAACAAGCGGTCCTGGAGCAACGCAACCGTCAACACGCTGATGGCGTGGATGACCGACAACCAGTCGAGCGGCGACGACGGCGCCAAGCACTTCCTGAAGGAACACGAGGATCTCTGGAGCAAATGGGTAACCCCTGAAGCCGCCACGAAGATCAAATCCGCACTTTAAGGGAAGAAGCGCCATCGGATGCGCCCGCATGCGATGGCGCCTTGCAAGGACGGAGCTACGGATGGACTGGCTTAGCAAATTCCCGCATATGGACGACGAAACGCTGCGGACCCTGAAAAAGGCGATAGACGACGGCTTTCGGGCATTCACACGCGCTTACGGCGATACGATCGAATCCTTCTTCGACCCGCTTCAGTTCTTTCTCGTGCATGCCGAACGGATCATGGTGAGGACACCATGGCCCGCCGTCATCCTCGTCATCGCTTTTATCGCCTGGTTTGCGAGCCGCAACTGGAAGATCGTGACGGGCTGCGTCGGCACCCTTCTCATCGTCGGTTATTTCGACATGTGGGAAGATACGATGAAGACCATGTCGATGATCTTCGTCTGCACCGTCCTGTCCATCGTGATCGGGCTTCCCATCGGCATCGCCATGTCGCGATCGGAGCGGCTGCAGAACACGATCAACCCCGTCCTCGACGTGATGCAGACGATGCCGAGCTTCGTCTATCTCATTCCGGTCGTCATGCTGCTCGGCATCGGCAAGGTCCCCGGCCTCATCGCGGTCGTCATCTACGCGATCCCTCCCATGATCCGGCTGACGAATCTCGGCATTCGCCTGGTCGACAAGGAAGTGCTTGAGGCCGCGGACGCCTTCGGTTCATCGAGCTGGCAGAAGCTGCGCGACGTGCAGATGCCCCTCGCCCTGCCGACCATCATGGCGGGCATCAACCAGACCATCATGATGGCGCTGGCCATGGTGGTCATCGCATCCATGATCGGCGTCCAGGGCCTTGGCCAACCGGTGCTGAAAGCCATCGCCAACCAGTATTTCACGCTCGGAATATTCAACGGACTGGCGATCGTCGGAATTGCGATCGTGTTCGACCGCATCAGCCAAGCCTATGGCCGCCGCCTGCAGAGACATATGGAAACGGTGCATCAATAAGATGACATCCGTTTGGGCCGTCACGGCGGGGACGCCATTTCCCGGCGCCCCCGCCAGAGCCCTATGCGGCCAGAGCCCTCCTATGCGGAATGCCTCACGGCCCCAGCCTTTGCGTGACATGTATCCCGGACAACGGACTTCGGGAATGCATTCAACGCAGCAATCGCCGCCTTCGGCATTCGCAACAAGAGATTACAGGGAAATTGGCGCACCCGACAGGATTCGAACCTGTGACCTTTGGAATCGGAATCCAACACTCTATCCAGCTGAGCTACGGGTGCTAACCGCAAGGCGATGACTCGCCCGATCCGATGACCGGTTCTTATCTCAGGATTTTCGTCACATCAATCATCAATTTCAGAAGAATGAAGCTTTGAGAACGCTTCCCGTGAATAACCGGCTGGAAAGCGGTTCGATTCCCCGATTCAAGCCGGAAAGGCCCCTTCCGATGAAATCTACATATCAGGGAGAATATCTGGTGCCCCCGCCAGGGTTCGAACCCGGGACCCCCTGATTACAAATCAAATCTTAATGCCTGCACAGCAAGGCTTTTCGCATTACATGTTGCATACATGTCGCGTCAAGCCATCACAAAGTCAGCCGCAGCAGCCAATTCCGCCCCATCGTCGTCACGCGGGAAGAGGTGTCCATAGGTGTCCATCGTCATAGCAATAGTGCTATGGCCCATGCGCTCCTGCACCATTTTTGGCGGCAATCCGAGGCCACCTTCCTCGCGCCGATTGATGCACCACGAGGCGAACCAGTGCCGAAGGCAGTGAAGGCCGGTGTACTTCGAGTGCAGGACTGGCTTGCCTTTGCTGTCCAGTTCGCCGGACTCGATCGTGACGCCCGCTTTCACCCAGAGCGGATGCAGCCCGCGCTTTAGGATGTTGTTCAGGTTCTCGACCTTGCCCGTTCCGTTCGGGAAGACGAGATCGAGCACGTTGATCGGACGCCCCTCGCCATCCACCTTGCCGCTGTCACGGCGCGGGCAAGCCAGCTTCCATTCCTTCAAGGCATTGATGACGATGGGCGGGACCGGGACAGTTCTTTCGCCCGCTTCCGACTTCGGCTTACCGATATCGTTGAAACGATCGGCGCGCTGATGAACCCGGATTTCGCGGCGCTCCATATCCACGTCCTGCCAACGAAGCCCGCGCAATTCAGATGCCCGCAGGCCGCAGAACGTCGCCGTCAGGATGAGCGGCCGCCAGCGGCCTTCGCAGACAGCCAGCAGCGCCTTCACCTCGTCCCGTAGAGGAATATCCACGCCGACCTTCAGCCTGCCCTTCTGGCGCTTCTCCTGGCGGCTGGACTTGCTACCGCGACGGGATTGCATCTCACGCGCGGCATTGCGGACGACAAGCCCCCTCTCCTGCGCATCGGCAAGCATCGTTCCAAGCGAGGTCATGACGCGCTTCGTCATCGATGCCGAGCGGCCCTCCGTCCGAAGCTCATCCTCGTAAGCCCGGAGCCGCGCCGTGGTCAGCGCGTTCAAGCGCAGGGGGCCGATGAAAGGAACGATATGCAGCCGAAGGGTTCGCTCGTAATCCTCGATCGAAGAGCGTTCCAGCCCGGCCGCCCGTGTCGACAATATCCAGAGTTTGCTTGCGGCTTCGACCGTCACCGTGCCGCGGTCGGCGACATGTGTTCCCTCGCGCACCTCGACATCAGTCTTACTGGCGAAGGCATCGGCTGCTTTCTTCAACTTGAATGTCTTGAGTCGGCGCTTCCCACCAGCGTCAACGTAGTCGACAATCCAAGCGGATCTCGCTTCACCCTTCGGCGTGACCCATTCGCGCTTGCGGACACTCAAGCTGCCACCGGCGGGACTGGCAGCGGCTGGATATGCGATACGTCTACCGTCTTGCTCGCCTGGATAAGATCGTATGAACGCTGCAGGTTAAGCCAGAACTCTGGTGTATTGCCGAAGAAAGCAGATAGTCGCAAGGCAGTGTCTGCCGTCAGCGCAGTATCTTCTTTAACAAGCCGCTCGATACGAGTCCGCGGCACACCAAGGCGCTTGGCCAAGGCACCAGCACTCAAGTTCAACGGCTTTAAGAACTCTTCATCAAGGATTTCTCCGGGATGGATGGCAAAGCCAAGCAGGGTCATAGCTACCTCCTTCAGTGATAATCTACAAATTCGACGTCTTCCGCGTGACCGTCTTCCCAGCGAAAGCAGAGCCGGTACTGGTCGTTGACGCGTATCGAATACTGCCCAACCCGATTACCTTTAAGCGCTTCAAGCCGGTTAGCTGGAGGAACGCGTAGGTCTTCAAGACTGGTTGCATTATCCAACAGAAACAGTTTTCGACGGGCCGAATTAAGCAAATCAGCCGGAAAACCTTTGGGGCTTTGCCCTTTGGCGACCTGCTGTGTCACCTTGCTTTTAAACGACCGGATCATGAGACAATGACGTATCACTACGAGATACATAATTCAATACGAAACGTATTATCTGAACACTCTGGCGGCCGGTTCGAATGACAAAGACGAGAACTTTAAAAGAGCGCCTACGAATATTTTGTATTGACTGAAACCCAAAATGCGAGTGAGATAGCGACAGAAGCAAGAACTACGTCCAAAGCCACCCTCCGCGGTGGCTTTTTTATTTTCCACCTCGCTTCACCCCCCAAATACCCCCGCAAATTCAATCGCATAGCGCTCTCACGCTGCCCCGAGCAATCGGCGCGGTGCGTTGGCGCGTTGCCTTTTTGGAGCACCGCAGTGACCAAGCAGAAAAATAATCGTCAAAGCAATACAGAAACCGAAGTCGTGAGCCAAAGCGATCTTGTTTGGGGCGCTGGCAACATAGGGAGAGAGATCAACCAGACCGAGCGGCAGACATTTTTCATGTTGGAGAAGGGTCACCTGCCGGCACGCAAGGTCGGCGGCAAGTGGGTAGCGAGCCGCCAACGGCTGCTGGCTTTTTTGGCGGGAGACGCAGCATGACCCGCCGCATCCATCTTCCGAAGAGCTGGACGTCGAATTTCTCAGCTATCGGTCTGCGCGTCGTGGTGGCGGAAGATCGCCGCATCCGCCGGAAGGCGATCTCACTCGGATTGAAATTTCAGCGAGTGAGGAAAGATCCCGGCGGATTGCGGCTCGCCGCGGCTGACGGCCGGGAGATCGGGCGCTTCGTCCACGAATGCGATGTTGAAGCTTGCCTCAACCAGATGGCAGGCGGGAGGGCGCCCTGATGGCGAGGCAACGTTGGCTAACCTGCTGGGTGCCATTGCGGCTCGAGCTGTTGATTTCACCTTCGTGGAAGCTGAAGCCGGCACCGGTCGCCAAAATCATTGACCGCCTTTGCGAAGAGCATCTCCGCCACGGAGGGCAAGCAAATGGAAAACTCCGCGTCGCCTACGAACAGTTCGTCCGGACCGGGGTTTCCCGGAGATCGATCAAGAATGCGCTGGTCTGTGCGCAGGATCTCGGACTTATCGAGGTCATCCAAGACCAATCAGGCGAAATCAAGGGAAGCGTACGGCCGCCGAACGCATATCGGTTGACCTTCGTTCCGGTCGGCAAGGCTGCACCATCTGACGAATGGAAGCGCGTATCGGAAAAGGCTGCGGCTGAGGCTGTGGAGCGCTTTCGAACTGCAAACAACGATCGCTCTTCAGATCAGGAACAGGAGGAGGCGGCGAATGCGTAAAAAAACGGAGTCCCAGTTCCCTAACCTGCAGAGTCACGGTTCCCATTCCTGCACGAAAAACCCGACCATCGGTTCCCTTTCCTGCAGTCCGTCCATTACCCAAAAGGGAACTGTCTATTATATCTCGGGGGGTACCCGGGAACGGACGGAGGCTTCAGGGGGCTCGGATGGCCCGGCTGTAGTGCTCGCATTCCCGCTCCGTCGGCAGCTGGAAAAGGTCTCAGACGTCGCTCGCAAACTGGCGAGGACCACGACTCGTCGCCACGCCACCTACTACCGCTCGCAGGTGACGAAAGCCCTCGACGGAAAACTGAAACGACTCGGCGTCACCGAAGATCATCGCAACCGAGAAATCGCGCGCTTTTGGCAAGCAGTAGCCTGCGAGGTGCAGCGGCAGCGCCGCCAGGGAGGAGCAGCATGAGTGCCTGGGACAACATCCATCACGCAATGGTCATGATCGAGGCCACAGGCAGGCCGAATCCGATATGCCGCCGCATGAAGCGCTGGCCCATGCTCATCATTGCAACAATCGCCTTCACCGCAGGAGCCATTATGTCGCAAACTTTGATTTCCATACGGCCGGTGATCGTCATCAGTCAGACCTTCACCGATGGCGAACGCCAGTATGAGACGGCCACGGCTCACAAGGCTTGGGGCGTGTTCGTGAAAGGTCCGGATTTGGACGTGGTCGGTACAGCGCCCAACCGTATGGCGGCGGTGGATGCTGCCGCCAGCTTGGCCGAGCAAAACGGATGGCGCATTGTCCACATAGCGCCAGAGGGAGCTGAAACGGCCAAAGCCGAGGCGAGGCTGCAATGACGGACCGACTTTGCATCGCACCGCTGGTGATCTCGATCGAAGCCGGCGAACTTCCAAGCGGAGAAATCCTTGCGTTCAAGTTGACGGAACCGCGCCCATGCTTCGCCGTCCTCCGCCAGAGCGAAGGCCGCACATCGATCGTCAGCCTTCACGACAGCGAGGAGGAGGCCACCGAAATGCTCAAGGGCTTGAATGCGAGGCGGGTGGCGGCCGAAGGCCGGGGAGCACTTCAATGACTGAGTTCAACGGTTACGTCGGCATCGTCTGCCATCAGGTTGCGGTGAGATCCTGCGTCGTCGTGGATACGTCCGGTCGCCTCGACCCCGAGTATGAGTTTCCCGTTCCCGTCGCACATCCAACGCGCGCGTACATCGTGGCTATCTTCAACGATCATGGCGAGACCCTGGTGTCACGCCTCGTCTGGTCAGAAGCGGAAGCGCAGCTAGCAACTGCTGCGATGAAGGAAGAATGGCAGCGCGAGGGCCGCCTACGGTACATCGGGCCTTTGCCCGTCCCCCCGCCCGAGTAGGTTCTTCGAGGCCCACCCCACCCAGCCGCGGGTGCTCGGCAGCGCAGGCTTTGAGTGAATTTTGTCGTTTTGAAAAGCGTTTCCGTTTCCGGAAAACAGGAGTTAACCCAATGAAATCGTTGGAACTGGAATTTACTGGTGCGGAGATGGCCGCCATTCTTGGCCTGAGCGACCGCCGTATTCGGCAGCTTGCGGACGAAGGCGTCATCGAGCGCGCAGCCGAACGCGGCAAATATCTGCTTCACCCGAGCATTTCTCGATACACGCAAACGCTTGAAGCTCGCCGCGACCCGGCTGTGCAGGAACTGAACCAGAAAAAGGCGAAGCTTATCGAAATCGAGATCGCCAAGCGCGACGGCCGGCTCGTTGAATTAGAAGAAGCTATGCACGTCGTGGAAAGGATGGCCGGAAGCTTCGTCGCAGCGTTGGATGGTCTTGCAGCTCGAGCGTCTGCCGAGATCGCCGGAAGGTCTGATCAGCGAAGGTACGCTGAAGCGCGGCGGAGCCTTGAGACGATCGTTGATGCTGTTCGCGCCGAACTGGTAGAGAAATTCGGTGAGATATCCGCAGAGCTACACGGAGGGAAGGCAGCGTGACGTTTCTGATGACTAAGGACAGCCTAATGGGGTTCGAGCGATCCGGCTCGCCGGTGCATACCGTTTTCGGCCTGAGATTTCCGATAACGCGAAAATCCGACGGCTATCGTCTCGCAATTTATTTCGATCTGATCGACCGAACCTTCCACCCGCAAACAGATCCGCCTGAAGGCATGGGTGCATCGCAAGATCTGCACGCCGACAGCCTGGAACCCATGATGTCGTTGTTGTCGCCGGAAGACATCGCCTACGCCACTCGCGAAGCAATCGAATACGGAAAGAATAAGGGGGCGAGCTGACCGCCCCCTTTCGTCATTTGTCGCCGTAGCTGATGCCTGAAAACGCAACCTGCGCACCGCGATTCAACTGCCGATCCAATGTGCCAGTGATCGTCGCCACGACCGTTTGCGCTGCCTCCCGCGCCATCCGTTGAAGGTCTGAGCCTGAAGCGCCACTGACATTCAAGGTGACAGGCGCATGCACGTTTACAACCGCGCCGCCAATCTTGTCGTTTGCCGTGATCGCGCCGCTTCTGCCCGGCTGGAACAACTCCGGTCCTTTTTCGCCAACGAGAAATGTCTTGCCGGCCGAAACCGAACCACCCCTCGCACGAGCGCCATCAACACGGATACCTGTCTGTTGCGCCGCCGCTGCCGGCTTCGGCTGCCCACCGCTAAGCCAAGACGGCAGCGACGGCCAACTGATCAAGCTGCCGAGTTCGATCCTGCCCACGGCAGCAATGATCTTTCCGGGAAGCTCCGCAAACCATGAAACCAGCTCGCTGACCTTGCCCTTGATCGATTCGACCATCCGCGCGGCGGCATCGTAGCCAGCGCGCTCCCAGGCTGACTTTTGCGCATCCGAAAGAACCTCGCGCTGGAAGAACGAGCTGATCCAGTCACCGAAGGCCGCAAGCGCCGACTTCGCGCGCTCCCAGCCAGATGCGACCGCGTTCCCGATCGGAGCGAGCGCGTCGAGCGCCGGGCGAATTGTTTGGAGGGCCGGAGACAGCTGGTCCGCAAAGGCGCGGCCGATACCGGCAAAGACCGACGAAACCCGATCCCAGTATTTCCAGAGCGCCGCGCCGGCAGCAGCGACGAGTCCGACCGCAGCGGCGATGCCCAACCATACCGGAGCTGATACAGTCGCCAGGGCGGCGCCGACGCCTGCCAGGGCCGCCCCCAATGCACCCACGCCCGGTATCGCCAGCACGAGCCCCCGGAGCCCCGCAGCGAGCGTCTGGAAGCCCGTGAGTGCGCCTCCCTTGAGTGCGGTCTGCAACGCGATCATCTGTCCCGCAGCGGCGAATGCAGCAGCCCCAAAACCTATCACTGAACGGGCGGCCTGCGCGGCTGGAAGAGCAAAGGCCCAGAGCGCCACACGGGCGCCGGTAACGGCGAGCCTGAAGCCTAGCAGAGCAGCAGCCGTTTTCGTCACCGTGAGGATGAGGTCTCCGTTTCGGTCGATAAACGCGTCCAGGCGATCGGCGGCCGAGGTGAGTACGTCCACGACTTGCTTTGCCGCAGGCAGGAGCTTGTCTGCAACGGAGAGCGTGATCTCTTCGAGCCTCGCCATGAAGCCGTTCCATTTGCCTTCTAGCGTAGCCAGGCGCGATTGGAAGTCCCGCTCCACGGTCCCGTCAGCACCAAGCGACCCCGAGCGGATGTCACCGAGCTCCTGACGATTCTGCATGAGCGGCCGGATGGCACGCTGCGACTCCCGATCGGGAAACAGCGCACCGAGCTTTTCAGCGTTGCCGCCGGTCTTCTCCTGGATCTTATCAAGGAGGAGATCGACCAACGACCCACCGGTCTTCGCGGCTTGGTCCTGCAGCTCCGACAAAACAATGCCGTTTTCACGAAGGCGCTTCGAGGCCTCGGGACCGGTCAGCGAGGAGTAGAAATTCTGTAACGCGACAGATGCCTCATCTGCGCCGCCTGTGGCCTTACGGACCACTTGCAACTGCGCAGTTAGGTCCGCCAGCGCGGGCAATCCCTTTTGCCCAAGAGCAGCGTACTGTGCTGACAGTGACGGTATGCGCGCGGCCATGTCCTTCAATTCCACGGCTCCGCGCTTTCCGCTTTCCGCCATGATATCCAGCGACTTCGTTGTCTGGTCGCTGGCGATACCGAACGACAGCGCAGACGAATAGACGGCCTGCGCCAAATCTTTCGAGTCCGCCCGGTAGGCGGTTGCAGCCCTGTTGATTGGGCTCGACATATTGCGGGCTTGGTTTTGATCCGCGCCAAGCCCCAGCAGCGTGTCCGTAGTTTCAGCCGCACGTCTGGCACCGACGGAGTCACGAACACCGGCACCGCGGATCTCATTGTTGAGCCGCCGCATGTCTTCCACCGTGCCAGCAATTTTCTGACGAGCCTCCTCCAAGGAGCTTTCAAACGCCGCCGCCTTGATCACCGGGAGCGTGATCGCACCGCCGATGATGCCCGCTTGCGCTGCTGCATCCCGGAAGTCGGCCAGGGCCGCATTTCGCTTGGCTGTGAAGGTCGCAATCTGTTTGTCGAGCGCGGCCATTGCCCTCGATGCCTTGAGCGCATTCGCCGTCACCGCGTCCTGTAACGTCAGCCTGAGTACCGCTTCCTTGATCGTCATAAGAAAAACTTTCGAAAGATGAAAAACCGATAAGCAAAATCTATCATGAAGCATCAATGTTTGATATGCATAGGCAGTAAATCATTTCGGAGATTGATGGATGGATCAGGTAACGAAGGCGGTATCGCCGCAGCAGATCGCGGAAGCGAACCAGAACGCCGAAAACGCCACCACGCGTCCTTCCGCCAAGCAGGTACTTCCGACCGGATTCGAGGCCTCGAAGATCATTCAGCTTGCCGTTCCGGTCGAGCATGATGGCACGACCTACCAACAGGTCAGCATCCGCCGCTTGAAAGGCCGGGATTTTCTCAAGCTTCGTGAGATGGCAGGTGACGAGGATACGGGCTTGCTTTCGATCGTCACCGCGCTGCCGGCTGCTGTCATCGAAGAACTCGACGCCGACGACTTCGTCACGCTGTCTGAGGCGGCCCGGGATTTTTTGCCCCAAAGCTTGCAACAGGCGGCCGGGCAGACTTCCGCCAGTGGCCAGGATTCTGTCGCATGATTTCCGCCTACTTCAATTTTACCCGTGAGGATTTTTTGGCGATGCCGTTCGACGAAATGATCTCGACATGGTGGCCGGAAGTGCTCGCGGCGCAGGAGGATATGCCGTGACGGTCCGCCAATGCGATCTCGCCCGCCACATCGGGCTCAGCCCGATGACCATCAGCCGCGCTGTTCGGATGCTAGGCCGTGGTGGGGCAAATCTCTCGGATCACGTCTCCAAGCTCGTCTTGGTGGCTGGCGAGCTAAACCGGCTCGGCCTCGCTTGGCAGATCGCGATGGAAATCGTCCGCAAGTTCGAAGGCGAGGTCCGATATCTGCTTCGTGATCCCGCGCACCGCACATGGGTGCTGTTCGTGGAACGCGACACGGCGTTTCAGATCGCTTGCATCAGTGCCAGCCATTACGACAGCGTCTCCCGTGCCAATCCGCTGTGTTTGACCCTCGCTCTCCATGAACCGGTCGCATCTGCCATCGAGCAGTTCGAGGCACTAAGAACCGTGAAGGACGCCGCCTGATGCCCGCAACGACTCTCGATATGCTCACTCGGGCCGCTCCAATCACTGGCACTGCCAATGCCGACGACCGCTCGGTCGAGATCGCGTTCGCAAGCGCGGCACCGGTGAAGCGATATTCCTGGGATGACGGCTACTACCTGGAAGAGCTGACCATCACGAAAGACGCCATCGACGTGTCCCGCATGGACACCGGCATGAGCCTCCTCGACACGCACGACCAATATTCCATCGACTCGCGTCTGGGCTCGGTTGTGCCCGGAAGCTTTCGCATCGCAGGCGGAAAGGCGCTGTGCCGTGTGAAATTCAGCCGCCATCAGCGAGCTGACCAACTGTTCCAAGACATTCTCGACGGTCACACGATCCCGGTGAGCGTCGGCTATCGCGTGCTTGAAACAACCAGGACCGAAGGCCGGGGGGACGCCCTGCCGACCATCATCGCAACAAGGTGGATGCCGCTTGAAGTAAGCCTCGTGCCGGTCCCGGCCGATGCCAACACGCACACCCGATCCGAGAAGGAAAATCACATGCCACAGACCCTTGAGAACGAGCGCCAGGAGCAGCATCGGCAGGCGCCGAATAACATAATCAACGAGCGCACCCGTATTTCCGAGCTGCGCGGCATCGCTCGGCTTGCCAATGTCGAGGAGGCCGAACTTGTGCGGGCAATCGACGAAGGCACCAGCGCTGCGGTCTTCCGCGAACGGGCCCTCGAGCACATGGCAGCCAAGCAGAACGCGGCGCCGACCTTCCCGCACAGCGTGATGCCCGAAGGCCGGTATGGCGGACTGACGCGCCAGCAGGCCATGAGTGATGCCTTGCTTGTCCGCGTAAACGCCGCGCACAAGCCTAACGATGCGTCCCGCGAGTTCGTCGGCCTCACCCTGCCGGAACTGGCTCGCCGCAGCCTCGAGGCCCACGGGGTCAGCTCACATGGCATGTCTGCTGGCGAGGTCGTGCAGCGCGCCCTGCATACGACAAGCGACTTCGCTCACGTGATTTCCGGCGTCGGTCAGACCGTGCTTGGCGCCGCCTATGCGTCCGTTCCGTCCGGAGTCAAAGCGATTGCCCGGAAGTCGACCGCACGGGATTTCAAGCTGAAGACCACGGCACGCCTCAGCGGCTTTTCCGATCTGGAGAAGGTCAACGAGCACGGCGAGTTCAAGCGCGGTACCTTCAGCGAGGGCGCCGAAGGCTACCGCATTTCGACCTTCGGCAAGGTTTTCGGCATGACTCGCCAGATGCTCGTCAACGACGATCTGGGCGCATTCGCGGACGTGAGCCGCGAGCTTGGCTTGTCGGCAGCCCGCCTCGAGGCGGACATTCTCGCTAACCTCGTGAAGTCGAATCCGAAGCTGAGCGACGGCAAGGCGATTTTCCATGCCGATCATGCCAATATGGTGGCCAGCGGCACTGCCCTCACCGAAGCGAACCTTAGCATCGCTCGCCTCGCCATGGGCAAGCAAACCGGCCTTGCGGGTGAGTTGATTGACGTCGTGCCGAAGTTCCTCGTCGTTAGCCTGGATCAGCAGACGACCGCGGAGAAGTTGCTGGCGCAAATCCAGCCCGCGAGTAGCAATGACGTGAATCCGTTTGCCGGAAAGCTTCAGCTTGTCGTTGACCGTCGTCTGGACGCTTCGCCCTGGTATCTGGCAGCAGATCCCGACCTGACGCCCTCGCTCGAATACAGCTATCTCGAAGGGTCGGAAGGACCGAGGTTCTTCACCAGGGAAGGCTTCGACATTGACGGTGTCGAGACGAAGGTGTCCGTCGACTTTGGGGCGGGCTGGACCGACTACCGCGGATGGTATTGCAACACTGGTGTTTGAGAATTGCCCGGGAGGCCTTGCGGCTACGCGCCCCGGGCATAGCGCCGACGGATCGCTTCGTAATTCGTCCAATGCCCCGGTCCCACTTCTTTCGGTGGGGCGTGGGGTAGGCGGCCAGCGCCATCGGGTTCGATTGTCATCCTCCCGCCCCGACCCGGCTCAATCTCCCGCAAGAGAGCGAGCCGGTGCCAAGGGAGGCTCCGTTCGCAAGGTTTCCCCATGTCCGTTTTCGATCGACTCGACAAAATCACCAGCCGGCAGACCGATCGGCTTTTTTCCGTCTCGGCTGTCATCGACGCGATGAAAAGCTCTCCCAACGGTAGGCCGGTGCCAGATCCAGCCCGAGGCGAAATCCTTGTTCGCGGGATATTCGACCAGGCTGATGAGCTTGCGGCCCTGGAGGCCGGAGCCAGAGACCGGAGCGGAAACGACTTCCGCAGTCTTGTCAGCGGCCAACGGTATCAGTTCAGCGTCGATTGCGTTCGATACCCCGCCGCCAAAGACGTTCGCCAGGGCGATCGACTCACGCTGGACGATGCACGCAGGTTCGAAATCATAAACGTCTCGCCAGACGGCCATAGCCGAGCTGTGCTTGGCTTGATAGCGGTGAAGGTATGAGGGCGCTCTTGATTGCCCTCGCCCTCACAGCGGCCCCTCTGGTGCCGTCGCAGCTTGCCTTTGCCATGACCGAGTCCGATTACCGCGACCGCTTCTGCGCCGGGATGGAAACGGAGATAGTCCTACCCAACGGCACACGAGTCGATTGCATGAATAGCGAGATCGCCGTCGAGGTCGATTTCAGCAGCAAATGGGGCGAAGGCATTGGTCAGGCTTTGTCGTATGCTGCGACCACCGGCAGAAGGCCAGGTGTAATTCTAATATGCCGAAACAAGCAGGGATCATGCCTTCGCCATTCGCTGCTTTTGGAGGAGGCAGCGGCGCATTGGAAGCTGCCGATCACCATTTGGCTGTGCCTTCCGACTGACGGCGCATTGGCGCAATGCAGCCGGAAGGACTACTAACGCCTCTTCCTCGACCTCGTTTCATGTCGCATCCATGTCGCACGGAATCGCCGACAGCTTCAGGAAATCGTTGGAAATCAACGGGAACCGCTTGCAACATGAAATGCAACATGCCGCCCAAGCGACCCTGAGCGGCATACTGTTAAAGCGTTGATTTCGCTTATCAATTCTGTGGTGCCCCCGGCAGGGTTCGAACCCGCGACCCCCTGATTACAAATCAGGTGCTCTACCAACTGAGCTACAAGGGCACTTGTCGACACGGGGAGTATCAGATTTTCCTTTCCTGTAAAGCAAAAATCGCCGTGGTTGCGTCCGCCGACATCGAGACCGCGCAGCAACTCTGCGTGCCGGCGCGGCAAGGCGCTTGTCCCGGGAGTGTTTTTTCCTGTACGTAAAGTCCGTCCTCCCAGCACGCTCCTGTCACAAGGTCGTGCTAGCTCAACCGGTTACAGCAGTTCCCAGCACGCCCTCGGACGGCGGCACAGTCAAAGGCCCGTTCATGTCGTTCCAGCCGAAAAAGCTTGCCTTCATCGCCTCCACAGCGCCGGAGGCCCAATCCGGCCTGGAGGAACTCGTGCGGCTTTACGGCAATGTTCCCGCCCAAGACGCCGATGTGGTCGTGGCGCTCGGCGGCGACGGCTTCATGCTGCAGACGCTGCACGAGACGATCAATACGGGAAAACGCGTCTACGGCATGAATTGCGGGTCGGTCGGCTTCCTGATGAACGACTACCATACCGAGAAACTTCACGAGCGGATCTCCGCCGCCGTCGAAAACGAGTTCCACCCGCTCAGGATGACGACGACCAACGAGGACGGCTCGACGTCCGCAGCACTCGCCATCAACGAGGTCTACCTCTTCCGGCAATCCTACCAGGCAGCCAAGCTGCGCGTCGTCATCGACGGCCATGTCCGGCTGGAAGAGCTTATCTGCGACGGCCTGATGATCGCAACGCCCGCCGGCTCCACCGCCTATAACCTATCCGCCCACGGACCGATCCTGCCGCTCGAAGCGCCGCTGCTCGCCATGACGCCGGTCTCGGCGTTCCGCCCCCGCCGCTGGCGCGGCGCGCTCCTGCCGAACCACGTCTGTGTCGATATCGATATCCTCGAGCCGGAAAAACGGCCCGTCAACGCCGTGGCCGACAATGCGGAGGTCAAATCCGTGCTGCATGTGCGCGTGGCGCAATCGACGGATATCACGGCCCGCATCCTTTCCGATCCCAACCATTCCTGGTCCGATCGTATCCTGGCGGAACAGTTCAACAACTGATCGGGCGATCCACCCGCCCGGCGACGTTCAGCCCTTGCGGGCGAAGGCGCGCAGGAAGGTGCGGGTCGCATCCGACGCCATGCGATCGATCTCCGATTCCGGCGTCTGCCGCCCGAGCTGCTGATCGTAGCGCAGGTCGGTCGCCAGAAGCGCCATGTACTGGCGCGCCGCCAACGCCGGGTCGTCGATTTCGAGGTAGCCGGCATGGGCAAGCTGGGCAAGGCGCGCAGCGATCGCCGGATATTTCTTGCCCGGCCCGTATTCCTTCCAGGTCTCGAAAAGCTCGGGGAACCGGGTCCCTTCCGTTTCGACGAGCTTGCGCAGCCAGCGGCCGTTCGGATCGCAGAGCGCCTTGCGCAGGAGCCGCGCCGAAAACTGCACCAGTTCCTTCCCGATATCCTCCGGCGCCACCGGAAACGTGTCGAGGACGCGGAAGAAACCGGCGCTGGAGCGGTCGGTGATTTCGGCCACGACCACCTTGAAGAGATTATCCTTGTCGCCGAGCTGGTTGTAGATCGTCTGGCGCGACACCCCTGCCCTTACGGCGATCGCATCGATGCTCGCGCCCGCAAAGCCCTGCTCGGCGAAAACGTCGGCCGCAGCGTTCAGGATCGCCTGACGCTTGTTGTGCGGCGGCGGCCAGTTTCCGGAATCCTGCGTGAGTTCGGCAGACGAATTTTTCATGACATGACCATACCGGCACTTGACGGATTGGACAATCATGTCCAAAATGTTTTACATGATTGCCAGATCCTGATCCTGCCTTCGCGGCCGGCCTTCATACTCATCTCCCATCGTCGTTTTCCGCCCTGCCGTATCACGGCAGATGTGGTGACGGGAAAGGTTTTTTCCAAATGCAAAGCAGAGCTTCCTTGCATGCCCTGTCGCTTGGGCTGCTCTCCGCCATCGGGCTGTTCGCCCTCGACATGTATCTTCCGGCTCTTCCCACCATCAGCGCCGATCTCGATGCGGATACCCATGCGGTGCAGGCGAGCCTGATTTCCTTCTTCGCCGCCATGGCGGTCTCGCAAATCGTCTATGGCCCGGTCTCCGACATGTTCGGCAGAAAGCGGCCTCTCTATGCCGGCCTCGTGCTTTATGCGATCGGCGCGATCGGCTGCGCGCTGTCGCCGTCGATCGAATGGCTGATCGCATTCCGTTTCCTGCAGGGCATGGGTGCCTGTGCGGGCGTCGTCATCTCCCGCGCCATCGTGCGCGATCTCTACACCGGTCCCGCCGCCGCCCAACTCATGTCGCGGCTGATGCTGGTCTTCAGCGTCTCGCCGATCCTGGCGCCGCTGGCCGGCAGTCTCGTCACCACCTTCGGCGACTGGCGCGTCATCTTTCTGGTCATGGTCGCGGCTGGCGCCGCCGGCCTTGTCGTCGCGATCTTCTTCCTGGAGGAAACCCGGCCGCCGGCCGTACGCAGCGAAAGCAGCGTCGGCGCCGCCTTCAGGGCCTATGGCACGCTGCTCAGCGATCCCTACTATCTCGGTCTCGTCCTCATCGCCTCCTTCGGCATGTCGAGCTACATGATCTACGTCGCGAACTCCTCATTCGTGCTGATCGAACATTACGGCCTGTCGCCGTCCTTCTACAGCATCGTCTTTTCCTGCAATGCGGTCGCCTTCATCGGCATGTCGCAGCTGAACGGCTGGCTCTCCCGCAAGATCGGGTTCAGGAAGGTCATCCGTGGGGCCGTGCTCGGCTATGCGACGATGATGGTCCTGCTCGCGCTCGTCACGTCGCTCGGCATCGACCGTCTCGACATCATGGCGGCCTTCCTGTTCGGCGGATACGGTTTTCTCGGCATGATCATTCCGACAGCAGCCGTACTGGCGCTCGAACATCACGGCCGGATCGCCGGCACCGCGTCCGCGATGATGGGCACGATCCAGTTCGTGACGTCCGCGGTCGTCGTCGGCGTCGGCGGGCTCTTTGCCGACGGCAGCTCGCTGCCGATGGTGATCGTCATCGCGATCTGCTCGGCGATCGTCTTCCTGCTGTCGCTCGTCGTGCTGCGCAGCCAGCAAGGGGCCATGGCCGCCGCCGAATGACCAGCTGAGCAAGGCATGAAAACGAAAAACGGCCGGGTCTTTCGATCCGGCCGTTTTTCGTTTCGAAGAGAGAATTCGATCAGTCGACGTCGACGGCTGCGACGTCCGGCTTGCCGCTGATGCGATGGGCAAGCGCGGCCTCCATGAACTCGTTGAGTTCGCCGTCGAGGACATCGCCGGGAGCGGTGCTTTCCACACCCGTGCGGAGGTCCTTGACGAGCTGATAAGGCTGCAGGACGTAGGAACGGATCTGGTGGCCCCAGCCGATATCGGTTTTCGAAGCCGCTTCCGCATTCGCAGCAGCCTCGCGCTTCATCAGTTCCGCCTCGTACATGCGGGCGCGCAGCATTTCCCACGCCTTGGCGCGGTTCTTGTGCTGGGAGCGCTCCTGCTGGCAGGCAACCACGATACCGGTCGGAATATGCGTGATGCGCACCGCCGAATCGGTCGTGTTGACGTGCTGGCCGCCGGCGCCCGATGAACGGTAGGTATCGATGCGGCAGTCGCTTTCGTTGATCTCGATGTTGATCGAATCGTCGACGACCGGATAGACCCAGATCGACGAGAAGGACGTATGCCGGCGCGCATTGCTGTCGTAAGGCGAAATGCGGACCAGGCGATGCACGCCCGATTCCGTCTTCAGCCAGCCATAGGCGTTGTGGCCCTTGACGAGCATCGTCGCGGACTTGATGCCCGCCTCTTCGCCGTCATGCACTTCCATGAGCTCGACCTTGAAGCCCTGGCGCTCGGCCCAGCGGGTATACATGCGCAGAAGCATGTTCGCCCAGTCCTGGCTTTCCGTGCCGCCGGCGCCGGAATGGACTTCCAGATAGGTGTCGTTTCCGTCAGCCTCACCGGAAAGCATGGCCTCGACCTGGCGGCGGGCGGCTTCGGCCCTCAGCGCCTTCAGCGCATCCTCGGCCTCCTTGACGATCGATTCGTCGCCCTCTTCCTCGCCGAGTTCGATGAGCTCGACATTGTCCTTGATCTGCTGCTCCAGCGCCCTGACGCCGCCGATGCCGTCCTCGAGCTGCTGGCGCTCGCGCATCAGCTTCTGCGCTTCCGCGGCATCGTTCCAGAGGTTCGGGTCCTCTGCCTTGTTGTTCAACCAGTCCAGTCGTCTTACCGCCTGGTCCCAGTCAAAGATGCCTCCTCAGCAGGCTTATGGCCTGCTTGATTTCGTCGACTACATTGATCATTTCGGCACGCATGGCGCTTGTTCTTCACTCTTCAGGTTTTGTTTTGGGTGGGCAGGACATAGTTGCCGCCGGCGCGGATGTAAAGCCCGCCGCCGGCATGCGTCCCGTCGGAAAAGGGGATCAGAACAGCCCCGGCATGCCGGAGGTGACGGCCTGCTGCGCCTGCGGCGAGCTGTTTAAGATCTGGTCCTGGGTCATGTATTCGCCTTCGCCGATGACCTGGAAGACATCGGCCGGTCCGGTGCCGGGCTTGAAGGCTTCGACGATCGTGTCCGGCTGGCCTTCCATGGCCGCCATGCCGGTCTTGCGGTTGACGGCAATCAACTGCATGCCTTCCGGCACGATGAACTTCTCGGGCGGCGTGAGCTTGGCTGCTTCGGCCAGGAACTGGCCGAAGATCGGCGCGGAAAGCGAGCCGCCTGTACCGCCGCGGCCAAGAGGGGCCGGCGTATCGAAGCCGAGATAGAGGCCTGCGACGAGATTGGGCGTGAAGCCGACGAACCAGGCGTCCTTTTCGTCATTGGTGGTGCCGGTCTTGCCGGCGACATCGCGGTCCTTGACCGGAATCTTGCCTGCCGCCGTACCGCGGGTGACGACCCCCTGCATCATGGAGGTGATCTGGTAGGCGGTCATGGGGTCGAGAACCTGCTCGCGGTTGTCGACGACCGTCGGCTCTTCCTGATTCGCCCAGTCATTCGCGTTGCAACCCTCGCAGCTGCGTTCCTCGTGGCGGAAAGTGGTCTTGCCGTAACGATCCTGGATACGGTCGATGACGGTCGGCTTGATCTGCTTGCCGCCATTGGCGATCACGGCATAGGCCGAGACCATGCGCATGACGGTGGTCTCACCCGAGCCGAGCGACATGGCGAGCACCGGCAGCATCTTGTCGTAGATGCCGAAGCGCTCGGCATATTCGGCAACCGCCTCCATGCCCATATCCTGGGCCAGGCGCACGGTCATCTGGTTGCGGGACTTCTCGATACCCATGCGAAGCGTCGAAGGGCCGTTGCCATTCTCTTCGCCATAGTTGGACGGGCGCCAGACCTGACCGCCCGAGACGATCTCGATCGGAGCGTCGAGAATGACCGAAGCCGGCGTATAACCGCTGTCGAGCGCCGCAGCATAGACGAAAGGCTTGAAGGAGGAGCCCGGCTGGCGCATGGCTTGGGTGGCGCGGTTGAACTCGGACTGGGCATAGGAGAAACCGCCGACCATGGCGAGCACGCGACCCGTATTCGGGTCCATCGCCACGAAGCCCCCCTGCACTTTCGGCGGCTGACGCAGCCGGTAGGTCTTCGCGGCGCCATTGATCGGCTCGACGTAAACGACATCGCCCGGCTTCAACACGCCGTCCGGAGACTTCGCCGTCTTGCGCGCACCCGTCGCATCGCGGAAGGCCCATTTCATGTCATCGGCGGCAATCGTTCCGATCTCGCGCGCAGGGTCGACCTTGCCGTTCGCATCGGTCGACGGCTGCAGGCCGATGGAGACGGATTTCGCCGATACCTCGGTGACCACGGCGAGATCCCATTCCGGCACGTCGCGAAGCGACGGCTGCTTGGCGAGTTCCGGTCCCCAGTCGCCCGCCACGTTGATCTGGGTGACCGGACCATGGAAACCGCGCCGTTCGTCGTAGTCCACGAGACCGTTCTGGAGGACACGCCGCGCGATCACCTGCAGGTCGGGGTCGAGCGAGGTGCGTACGGAAAGCCCACCCTCGTAAAGCGCCTTGTCACCATAACGCTCGATGATCTGACGGCGGACCTCTTCCGAGAAATAGTCAGAGGCGAAGAGATGGGTGCCCGTGCGTCGCTGCTTGACGCCGAGCGGCTGCTGCTTGGCGTCGTCCGCGTCGGCCTGGGTGACGTAGCCGTTCTCGGCCATGCGGTCGATAACCCAGTTGCGGCGCTCCAGCGCCGCCTTCTCGCGACGGAAAGGATGATAGTTGGCAGGGCCCTTGGGAAGGGCCGCGAGATAAGCGGCCTCGGCCGTCGTCAGTTCCGTCACCGACTTGTCGAAATAGGTGAGCGCCGCGCCGGCGATGCCATAGGAGTTCAGGCCGAAGAATATCTCGTTCAGGTAGAGTTCGAGAATCTTGTCCTTCGAATAGGTCTGCTCGATCCGGAAGGAGAGGATCGCCTCCTTCACCTTTCGGTCCATCGTCTGGTCGGCGGTCAGGAGGAAGTTCTTCGCCACCTGCTGGGTAATGGTCGAGGCGCCTTCCGGGCGCCGGCCCGAGCCGAGGTTCTGCAGGTTCGTGATGATCGCGCGGCCGAGACCGGTGATGTCGATGCCGGGATGATTGTAGAAATTCTTGTCTTCCGCCGACAGGAAGGCGGCCTTCACGCGGTCGGGGACCGCCTGGATGGGGAGGAAGAGGCGCCGTTCCCGCGCATATTCGGCCATCAGCGCGCCGTTGCCGGCATGGACGCGGGTGGCGACCGGCGGCTCGTAGGACGCAAGCACTTCGTAGTTCGGCAGATCCTTGGTCATTCCAACGAGGTAGATGCCCACGCCGGCGGCCACGACCAAAAACAGGACACAGGCCAACCCAAAGAGATAACCAATCAATCTGATCATATCGAAGCTACCGTTCGGCTTTCATTCGGCGCATGAAATACACCATCGCATGAATTGAGGCGTTTTGCACGGCGATTGCATGAGCGCAAGGCGGAAGCGGATCAATCGTCCGTCATCCAATGCATCTCGACACCCCCGGTGTAACCGCCCGAATGTGAGTAAAATAGGGCCCGGGCACCCGTTTTCCGTCCCGGAAGAACTGCCGCCGGACATTCTCCATCGGCTTGTGGCGGGGCCGCCACGACACGGGCCGGGCTCAGCCTCCGTTCGCAAGCGCGCGCTCGCGATAACGCCCGACCGCATCGCCGAGGCGATCGATCACCTTCTGACGCCAGGCCTCGTCCAGCAGCAGCTTCTCGTCCTCCGGGTTGGAAAGGAACCCGAGTTCCAGCAGCACGGAGGGGATATCGGGCGCGCGCAATACCTGGAAACCGGCATAACGATGAGGATTGTTGATGAGGCCGACCTGGCCTTCGAAGGATTCGACGACATTGGCGGCAAGCGCCGTCGAAAAGGCCTGCGTTTCACGCCGGGTAAGATCGAGGAGGATATCGGCCACTTCCGGCGGACCGCTCTGGATGCTGTAGCCGGCAAGCTCGTCTGAAAGGTTTTCACGCGCGGCAAGGTTCTCCGCCATCCGGTCGGAGGCCTTGTCGGACAGGGTATAGACGGTTGCGCCGCGGATATCCTTCTGCGCCAGCGTATCGGCATGCAGGGATATAAAGAGATCCGCATGCCCCTGACGCGCGAGCGTCACCCGCTCGGAGAGCGACAAGAAAGTATCGTTGTCGCGCGTGAGGACGGTCTTGACGCCGTCGATCTTGCCAAGCCGCTCGGCAAGCGCCCTGGCGAAAGCAAGCGTGATGGTCTTTTCCGGCGTCTTCGTCGCAGCGCCGGTCGCGCCGGCATCGATCCCCCCATGCCCGGCATCGACCGCCACGGTGAAGACATTGTCCTGCTCGGTCAGCGCCAGCGGTTCCGGCGACGGCGGGGCCGGCATGTCCCAGCTCTGCGTCCTGACCAGATTGGCAAACGTATCCTTCGACGTCATTTCGGCGTCGAGCACCAGCCTGAAACTGCCGTTGTCGTTCGGCTGCGTTTCGGCAAGCACCAGCTTCACCGGCTTCTTGGCGGTGAGCACGATGCGGGCGCTCTGTTCGTCCATCGTGCCGTAACGGATATCCTTGAAGAGACCGCGGGCGGCGAGATCCTCGGCCGGAAAGCCGAAGGCGGTCGCAGGCAGGTCGACGATCACCCGCTCGGGCGCCGTGACGTAATGAACCGAAAAATCCGGCTTCTTTTCGAAATCGATGACGATGCGGGTGCGCGCATCGTCACCTGCAACCCGCGCGCTGAAGGCAAGAAGCGGCCGGTTCGCCGCCGCATATGCCAGCGTGAACGGAAGGACCGTGACCAAACCCATCAGCAACAGCAACCCGAGGGCGATTCGCACCGAACCGCTCCCCGCAGTCGAGCCGCAGGCATCCGCCGCGTTTGCCTTCACACCCGCCCTCAAACCGAAACTCGCATTCAAAAATCCGTCGCCCCTTGGAAATCCGCACCGGACTGCCCGCTTTGAAAGGCATTTGCACGTCGAAAGATGCGAATCAACCACCCGTTCCCTGCCCTTCATAAGGGACCTAATTCCATCCAGAATATGGCGAACCCGGCTTTTCCCTTGCTATTGTGACAGATAAACCATACAACGCACATGAAGGTTGAAGTGTTGACGGGATAGTCTGCCGATAGGCTGCCAGCCGCAACGAGGACCCGGCGCCAAGGACCGACAGTCATCCGCCGTCGCTACACTTTTTCCTGATACTCGATCCATCCGGCGGTGGCCGGAAAAATCCCGGGTGGCATGCCACCCACCGCTCGTTCGGAGCACATTCATCGGGCCTCTGAAGGCCTATAGTATCGTCATTCTCGTTTGGTCCTTGATGTCGCGGCACAATTTTCAGAACCTGGAAAGACTGAGGGAGCACGATGCCCCGTCATCTATCCGGTTGCCGTCACACCCGTGCCCGACGAGAGCACCTTTATCCGGCGCAAAGACCGCACCGCATGACGGGCCTGTCCTCGTGGCAGGCCTTTCTGCACGTCCCCGGCTGCGCCGAGGAGCAGAATTTCAATGGCAGACAAAATGCTTATCGATGCGTCTCACGAAGAGGAGACGCGCGTAGTCGTCGTTCGCGGCAACCGGATCGAAGAATTCGATTTCGAATCGCAGCATAAGAAGCAGATACGCGGCAATATCTATCTGGCGAAGGTGACGAGGGTCGAACCCTCGCTGCAGGCCGCCTTTGTGGACTACGGCGGAAACCGCCACGGCTTCCTGGCTTTCGCCGAAATCCATCCCGACTATTACCAGATTCCGCTGGCCGACCGTCAGGCCCTGATGCAGCAGGAAGCCGAGGATCAGCGCAAGATCGCCGAGGCAGATGCCGCCGATCCGGTGGTCGACCTCGCCAACGAGGAGCAGCCGGATATCGGCATCGCCGCCGCCGAGCCTGCCGAAATCGAGCAGCCCGCGGAAGCCGTTGCGGAAACGGCCCCCGCAGAGGCAGTCTCCGGCGAGGAGGCCGAGAAGCCCAAGGCCAAGCCGAAGCGTACGCGCTCCCGCAAGAAGGCGGTCGAAGCCGCCGCCGAGGAGGCTCCCGCCGCTGAGGCCGCTGCTTACGGGAACGAAAGCGCTCCTGAGAACAACGACGAGGGCTCGACGCCCGGTGAAATGGCCGCAATGGTCGACACCGATTCGATTTCGGAAGATGTCGACGCCCGTCATCGCCGCGACGACGACGACGATGACGATGACGACGGCCACGAAAAGGAAGTGATCGAATCGGTCGGCGCCGAAGACGCCATGGAAGAGGTGCCGGATCGCGTCGTGCGCAAGCCGCGCAAGCAGTACCGCATCCAGGAAGTCATCAAGCGCCGCCAGATCCTGCTCGTCCAGGTCGCCAAGGAAGAGCGCGGCAACAAGGGCGCGGCGCTGACCACCTATCTCTCGCTTGCCGGCCGCTATTCCGTGCTGATGCCGAATACCGCGCGCGGCGGCGGCATTTCGCGCAAGATCACCAACCCGCAGGACCGCAAGCGGCTGAAGGAAATCGCCCGCGAGCTCGACGTGCCGCAGGGCATGGGCGTCATCCTGCGCACGGCCGGCGCCAACCGCACCCGCGTCGAAGTCAAGCGCGATTTCGAATACCTGATGCGCCTGTGGGAAAACGTCCGCACGCTGACGTTGAATTCGACCGCGCCGTGCCTGGTCTACGAAGAAGGCTCGCTGATCAAGCGCTCGATCCGCGACCTCTACAACAAGGACATTTCCGAGATCATCGTGTCGGGTGAAGAAGGCTATCGTGAAGCGAAAGACTTCATGAAGATGCTGATGCCGAGCCATGCCAAGGTGGTCCAGCCCTATCGCGACCTGCATCCGATCTTCGCCCGTTCCGGCATCGAGGCGCAGCTCGACCGCATGCTGCAGCCGCAGGTGACGCTGAAGTCCGGCGGCTACCTGATCATGAACCAGACGGAAGCGCTGGTCGCCATCGACGTCAACTCCGGCCGTTCGACCCGCGAGCATTCGATCGAGGAAACCGCGCTCCAGACCAACCTGGAAGCGGCGGAAGAAGTCGCCCGCCAGCTTCGCCTGCGCGACCTTGCCGGCCTGATCGTCATCGACTTCATCGACATGGAAGAAAAGCGCAACAACCGCGCCGTCGAGAAGAAGCTGAAGGATTGCCTGAAGAACGACCGAGCCCGCATCCAGGTCGGCCGCATCTCGCATTTCGGCCTGCTCGAAATGTCGCGCCAGCGCATCCGCGCTTCGGTTCTCGAATCCACGACGCAGATTTGCACCCATTGCGGCGGCACCGGCCATGTGCGCTCGCAGTCGTCGGTCGCGCTCCATGTGCTGCGCGGCGTCGAGGAATACCTGCTCAAGAACACCACGCATGACATCAACGTGCGGACCACGCCGGAAATCGCGCTCTATCTGCTCAACCACAAGCGCTCCAGCATCGTCGATTACGAGAACCGCTTCGGCGTCTCGATCTTCATCGAATCGGATGTCGGCATCGGCTCCAGCCACTTCGCGATCGATCGCGGCGAGCCGGTTGAAAATCCAGTCAAGATCGAAAGCCTGATGCAGTTCGCCGCCATTCCCGTCGAGGAGGAGGACGACTACGTCATCGAGCCGGACGAGGAAGAGGACGAGGAGACCGTCGCCGCACAACCGGCGGCCAATGCCGAGCGCGCGCAGCAAGGCGACGACCAGAACGGCCGCAAGCGCAAGCGCCGTCGTCGGCGGCGCAACCGCAACGGTGACCGTGGCGAGGCCCAGGCGGTTCAGGCCGGTGGCGAGAGCATTGTCGCCGACGACGAGGACGAAGGCGACGAGAGCGAAGAGGATATTTCCGAAGCCGCCGAGGGTGCCGCCTCCGAGGACGAGGAAAGCACCCGCCGCAAGCGCCGCCGTCGCGGCAAGCGTGGCGGCCGCCGCAACCGCAATGGCGAGGAAGGCCATGAGCTGAACGCCGCGGACGAAGGTGATGAAGCAGAAGATGCCGACGCTCCGGACGAGGAGAAGAACGATGAGGCCGTAGCAACGGTGGAAGCTTCCGCGGAGGCTGCTGCCGAAACCGAACCGGCCTCCCCCGCACCGGAAGAAGCGCCGGCAAGCGAGACGGTTCCGAAACCGCGCCGCTCCCGTCGTGGCAAGGCCGCGGCCGTCGTGGAGGCTCCGCCTGCGGAAGAAGCGCCGGCGCCCGTGGAAGCCGTCGCAGAACAGGTCGAGGCCACCCCGGAAGCCGAGCCCGAAGCCGTTGCGCAAGTCGCGGCCGAGGAACCTCTCGCGCCGGAAGCCGAACAGGACGACGAGGCGAAGCCGGTCCGTGCCAACCGGGCATCGAACATCTCCTCGTCCAGCGAGGCGGTCGTGAAGAGCTCCGAACCGGCTCCCGCAGCCGATGGCGATCCGGGCAAGCCGAAGAAGGCCGGCTGGTGGCAGCGTCGCGGCTTCTTCTGAGACACTGCTTGCATTGAGACAAAACGGCCGCGTTGAACGCGGCCGTTTTCATTTCCGCCCCTCTCCAAACATCAGAAATCGATTCAAGGACCTCTCAAACCGATTCCGGAAAACCCGCCAAACGGTTGAAATCAGATTCCGTTTCATCCGGAACCGGGCGCCCATACGCAGTTGTGAAGCGCGGGAAGCGTCCCCACGACGATTTTCCGGTTCCTTGGAAAGTCCGACTGGCTTACTTTCGGCGCAAACCGACATGATGGTGCGCGGGATTCGCGCACCCCGATTCGATGAGGACAAGAATGACCCGCCTGTTCAAGACGCTTGCCGCCGGTTCGATGCTGGCCCTGGCATTTTCAGCCGCCGCACCGGCTCTTGCACTGGACGACCGGCAGAAGAAGGAGATGGGCGAATTCATCCGTGAATACCTTCTCCAGAATCCGGAAATCCTGCTTGAGGTGCAGGACGCGCTGCAGACGAAGCAGCAGACACAGCGGGTGGAACAGTCCACCAAGGCAATCGCCCAGAACAAGAAGGAGATCTTCTCCTCTCCGACCGACATCACGCTCGGCAACCCCAAGGGCGATGTCACCGTCGTCGAGTTCTTCGACTACAATTGCGGGTACTGCAAGCGGGCGCTTTCCGACATGGACGACATCCTCGCCAAGGACAAGAACATCCGCTTCATCCTGAAGGAATTCCCGATCCTCGGGCCGGATTCCATCGCCGCGCATCGCGTCGCCAATGCCGTCCGCCTGCTCGCGCCGCAGAAATATGCCGAATTCCACCGTACCCTTCTCAGCGGCGAGCATGCCTCCGAGGAAACGGCAGTCGCCGTCGCGACGTCGCTCGGGCTGGATGCGGCGGCGATCCGCAAATCCATGGCCGACAAACCCAACGATGATCTGGTGCGCCAGGCCTATCAGCTCGCCAACAGCATCGGCATCACTGGCACGCCCACCTATGTCGTCGGCGACGAGGCCGTCTTCGGCGCCGTCGGTCTTGATGCGATCGAGGAAAAAGTCGCCAATGTGCGCTCCTGCGGCAAGGCGACCTGCTGACGCACAATCCCGGCTCCCGCATGGTCTGTTCCAGTGGACTCACCGGCTTTCGGCAAGCCGGGGGCTTTCCCTTGCCGTCTCGGCGGTCTATAGGTGGCCGCTGAATTTCTGGATGGAACAATAGATCAGTGATGACAAAGACGGTCTTCGTCCTCAACGGCCCCAACCTCAACATGCTGGGAAAGCGCGAACCGGGCATCTACGGCGGCAATACGCTGAAGGACGTCGAAAACGAATGCGTGGCGGCCGGCAGGGAGCTGGGCTTCGATGTCGATTTCCGCCAGAGCAATCATGAAGGCGTACTGATCGACTGGATTCACGAAGCCGGCGAAAAGGCCGCCGGCGTCGCCATCAATGCCGGCGCCTATACCCATACCTCGATCGCATTGCATGACGCGATCAAGGCGATTTCGGTGCCGGTGATCGAACTTCACATCTCGAATGTCCATGCGCGGGAGGAATTCCGCCACCATTCGATGATCGCACCGGCGGTAAAGGGCGTGATCTGCGGTTTTGGCACCGCGAGCTACATCCTCGCGCTGCACGCCTTGAAATCCATTACCGCCTGACGAGATAACAGAACAACAGGATTTGCCATGTCTGAGAAGAAGAACGGGATCGACAAGGGACTGATCCGCGACCTCGCGAACATCCTCAACGATACCGACCTCACCGAGATCGAAGTGGAGCAGGACGACCTGCGCATCCGCGTGTCGCGGGCCGGTGCGACGCAATATATCCAGGCGCCGATCGCAGCAGCTCCCTTCGCCGCCGCAGCGCCCGTTCAGGCCGTGGCCGCAGCACCGATTGCCGCCCCCGTCGCAGCCCAGGACAACAAGAACGCCGTCACGGCCCCGATGGTCGGCACCGTCTATCTTGCACCGGCGCCCGGCTCCCGGCCGTTCGTCGAAGTCGGGGCGACCGTGAAGGAAGGCCAGACGATCCTCATCATCGAGGCCATGAAGACGATGAACCAGATTCCGGCGCCGCGGTCCGGCAAGGTCACGGACATCCTGGTCAACGACGCACAGCCCGTCGAATATGGCCAGCCGCTCGTCGTCATCGAGTAAGCCCATGATTTCCAAGATCCTCATAGCCAATCGCGGTGAAATCGCACTTCGCGTGCTGCGCGCCTGCAAGGAGCTCGGAATAGCGACGGTCGCCGTCCATTCCACCGCGGATGCGGACGCCATGCATGTGCGGCTTGCCGACGAAAGCGTCTGCATCGGTCCGCCGCCATCGCGCGAGAGCTATCTGAACATCCACCAGATCGTCGCGGCCTGCGAGATCACCGGCGCCGACGCGGTCCATCCCGGCTACGGCTTCCTGTCGGAGAACGCCAAATTCGCCGAAATTCTCGAGGCGCATGGCATCACCTTCATCGGGCCGACCGCCGAACACATCCGGCTCATGGGCGACAAGATCACCGCCAAGCAAACGGCGATGGAACTCGGCATTCCCGTGGTTCCCGGTTCCGACGGCGAGGTGAAGCCCGAGAATGCGCTGGAGAACGCCAGGCAGATTGGCTTTCCCGTCCTCATCAAGGCAACCGCCGGCGGCGGCGGGCGCGGCATGAAGGTCGCCAAGACCGAGGCCGATCTTGAGGAAGCCCTCAATACGGCCCGTTCGGAGGCCGCAGCCGCCTTCGGCAACCCGGCCGTCTACATGGAAAAATACCTCGGGAAGCCGCGGCATATCGAAATCCAGGTGGTTGGCGATGGCGAAGGCAATGCCGTCCACCTCGGCGAGCGCGACTGCTCGCTGCAGCGCCGTCACCAGAAGGTCTGGGAAGAAGCGAACTCCCCCGCCCTCAACGTGGAACAGCGCATGAAGATCGGCCAGATCTGCGCCGACGCGATGAAGAAGCTGAAATATCGCGGCGCCGGCACGATCGAGTTCCTCTACGAGAACGGCGAATTCTATTTCATCGAGATGAACACCCGTCTGCAGGTGGAGCATCCGGTCACCGAAGCGATCACCGGCATCGACCTCGTGCACGAGCAGATCCGCGTCGCCTCGGGGGGCGGCCTGTCGGTGAAGCAGGAGGACATCACGTTCCACGGCCACGCCATCGAGTGCCGCATCAACGCCGAGGACCCGCGCACCTTCGTCCCCTCACCCGGCACGATCACGCATTTCCATGCGCCTGGCGGCCTTGGCGTGCGCGTCGATTCCGGCGCCTATGCGGGCTATCGCATCCCGCCCTATTACGACAGCCTGATCGGCAAGCTGATCGTGCATGGCCGCACCCGCGTCGAATGCATGATGCGGCTCCGCCGCGTGCTGGACGAATTCGTCGTGGATGGCATCAAAACCACGTTGCCGCTCTTCCAGGACCTGGTTTCGAACCCGGACATCGCCAACGGCGACTACGATATCCATTGGCTGGAACACTACCTGGCCGGTGAACCGACGCACTGACGCGCGCCGGCGCAAAAATCCGGCGGCGCGCCCTGGCTTCCACGCTTTCGCATGTCGTTGCCCCGAAACATATTTGCATTTCGGGGCAGCATCTCCGAGGCCATCTGTTTTCATGGAAGAACAGATGGTCTACTATTGCCCGTTCGCATTTTCGAACGCAAATTTGGCAACCACTTTTGCTGGAAATGAAGGGCCTGAATGGCAGGGCGGCGCGGCAGATATTATCCGTCAATCACTCCGGACATCCTGTTGCGCGCCTATTCCATCGGCCTCTTTCCGATGGCGGAATCCGCCGACGATCCGGAGATTTTCTGGGTCGAACCCGAAATGCGCGGCATCCTGCCGCTTGACGGCGTCCACGTCTCGAAAAGCCTCGCGAAAACCATCCGCAGGAAACCTTTCGACATCAGGTTCGACACGGCTTTCCAGCAGGTGATCGCGTTCTGCGCCGAGCCTGCGGCGGACCGGCCGAGCACCTGGATCAACGCGACGATCCGCAGGCTCTATACGGAATTGCACCATATGGGCCACGCACACAGCGTCGAAGCCTGGGAAGGCGATCAACTGATCGGCGGGCTCTACGGCGTATCCCTCGGCGGGGCCTTTTTCGGCGAGAGCATGTTTTCCAGGCGCACCGACGCCTCGAAAATCTGCCTTGTCCATCTCGTGGAAAGGCTGAGAGCCAATGGGTTCACCCTCCTCGACACACAATTCACCACCGAACACCTGAAGACGTTCGGAGCGATCGACATCCCCAAGGACGACTATCTCAAGCTGCTGAGGGCTGCGGTCGACCTGCCGAACAGGGTATTCTGAGGTCAGTTCGTCTTCGGCGGCGGAATGTCGGACTTGTCCTTGCAGCCCGTCAGCCAGACGTCATAGATCGGATGCTCCACCGCATTGAGACCGGGGCTATCGGCGAACATCCAGCCGCTGAAGATGCGGCGTATCTTGCGGTCGAGGGTAATCTCGTCCACCTCGACGAAGGCATCCACCTTCTGGGCTTCGGTCTCGTCGCGGGAGTAGCAGACCTTCGGCGTCACCTGCAGCGCACCATATTGCACCGTCTCGTCGAGATAGACGTCGAACGTGGTGATGCGGCCGGTGATCTTGTCGATACCGGCGAAAACGGCAACGGGATTGGAAATCCTCGCCGCACGCGCGCCCTCTCCCGCAAGTACGGAAACTGCCGCCACGACGCCGACAACCAGTTTGCGGAGAGAAAGCTTCATTCGTGTCATTATACGTCCCGTCTCGACAACAAATACCGTGCCGACGACTAGAGGTCGATTATGGCCAAAACAGGTGTCAGTTGCCGGGGGTCCAGGCGTCGTAATCGCCGGTGACACGGGCGCGTTCGCCGGTGGCGGCAAGGGAACCCTTGGGATGATAGGCCAGAGGCGTGCCCGTCAGGTTCTGCTTGTGCTGCTTCTGCCACTCGCGCGGCTTGTAGTCTTCCTTCGACGGCGGAACGTCCGTGCGGTAGTGCATCCAGCCATGCCAGCCCGGCGGAATCGCGGAAGCTTCGGCGTAACCCTTGTAGATCACCCAGCGCTTCGGCTTGCCCCAGGAGGTCATCGGACCTTCGTAATAGACATTGCCGAATTCGTCCTCGCCCACCTTCTTGCCGTGCCGCCGCGTGAAGAACCAGGTACCGATCGTCTGTCCGTTCCACCAGGTGAAAATCTGCAGCAGGAGGTTTTTCATGAGTTTTCCGTCGGCTTGGCAAACAGGAGGGCACGGAAATGTGCTGCCCCGCTTATGCCGCTTGACGCCGCCCGTGTCCAGTGATTCCCGTTGTCGCACACGTCATTTGAGCTTCATCTTGAAGCCGAAGTGGCTTCTTGCGAAACCCAGCCTCTCATAGAAGCGATGCGCATCCGCGCGGGTCATGCTGGAGGTGAGCTGGACCATGCGGCAATCGCGACGTTTGGCCTCCTCGATCGCATATCCGATCATTTCGGCGCCGATTCCCCTGCCGCGCATGTCGCTGCGCGTCTGGACGGCCTCGATGATCATCGACAGCGCTCCCCTGCCCGTCAGCGCGCGGTTGAAAAGGACCTGGAACGTACCAACCACCTCGCCGGCATGTTCCGCCACGAAAAGCTGCCCGTTCTGAGAGGTATCGATAACGTGGAAGGCGCGGAGATAATCCTCGAAAGCCGATGCGTCCGTCGTATCACCATGGCCTCCGATGTCGTCCGCAGCCAAAAGGGCGATCAATTCGGCAAGATCCGTTTCCCTTGCCCTGCGGATCGTGATGTCAGCCATGCGAAACCCCTCTTCGTGAGGCCACCGTCAATGCGGCAGCAACCTCTTCTCCATGATGATTGCCGGCAGGCCGGAATTGGGCGCACCCCACTCCTCCATCCGGTCGACCTCGGAAAAACCAAGTCTTTCATAGAAGGAAAGCGCGCGGAGGTTCTGTAACGCCACCTCCACCCGCATGATCTCGGCTTCCGGAAAACAGGTCTCCAGCTCCGCGAAGATATCGCGGCCAACCCCTTCACCCTGGCAGGCGGGCTTGACATAGAGCTGATGCAGCATGGCGGTCTTCGCCATCTTCGGGTACATGGCGGCGTAGCCGATACCGCCCAGTTCCCGGCCATTGTCGGCCACCAGGAATTCACCGCCCCTTTTCAGAATGCGCGAGCGGATCGCCGCGGTCGAATTCCAGCCGTCAACCATCCGCTGCACCTGCAGAGCGCCATAGAACGGGTCGTAGGTGGCGTGAAAGGTCTCCACCAGCAGGGCCCGGACCTGATCGGCATCACGTTCGCTGGCCGTTCTGACAAAATAGACCATGGCTGCTTTCTTGCGGCATCGGCTATCCGAAACCGCCTACACGTTTCGGCCGATACCGATTTCTACTCCTCGATCTCCAGCTTCGCCTTGACGAGCGCCTGGACCGCCTGCGGATTGGCCTTGCCTCCGGTCGCTTTCATGACCTGGCCGACGAACCAGCCGGCAAGCGTCGGCTTCGCCTTGACCTTGGCGACCTGGTCTGGATTGGCGGCGATGATCTCGTCGACCGCCTTTTCGATCGCGCCGGTATCGGTCACCTGCTTCATGCCGCGGGCTTCGACGATCCCGGCCGGGTCGCCACCTTCGTTGAGCACGATTTCAAAGAGGTCCTTGGCGATCTTGCCGGAGATGGTCTCGGCCTTGATCAAGTCGATGATGCTGCCAAGCTGGGCCGGAGAAACCGGAGTCTCTTCAATATCCTTGCCAGTTCTGTTCAAGGCGCCCAGCAAGTCGTTGATGACCCAGTTGGCTGCCGTCTTGCCGTCGCGCCCCTCGGCAACCGCCTCGAAATAATCGGCGATCGCCTTTTCGGAAACGAGCACCGAAGCGTCGTAAACCGACAGGCCGAGCTCGCGCACGAAACGCGCCTTCTTGTCGTCCGGCAGCTCCGTCAGGTTGCCCCGCAACTCCTCGATGAAAGCATCGTCGAATTCGAGCGGCAGCAGGTCCGGATCGGGGAAATAACGATAGTCGTGCGCATCCTCCTTGGAGCGCATCGAACGTGTCTCGCCCTTGCCCGGATCGAAGAGGCGGGTTTCCTGGTCGATCGTGCCGCCGTCTTCCAGGATGCCGATCTGGCGGCGCGCCTCGAATTCGATCGCCTGGCCGATGAAGCGGATGGAGTTGACGTTCTTGATCTCGCAGCGCGTGCCGAAGGGCTCGCCCGGACGGCGCACCGATACGTTGACGTCGGCGCGCATCGAACCTTCGTCCATGTTGCCGTCGCAGGTGCCGAGATAGCGCACGATGGAGCGCAGCTTGGTCATATAGGCCTTGGCCTCGTCGGAGGAGCGCATGTCGGGCTTGGAGACGATCTCCATCAGCGCCACGCCGGAGCGGTTCAGGTCGACATAGGACATGGTCGGATGCTGGTCGTGCATCGACTTGCCGGCATCCTGTTCCAGGTGCAGGCGCTCGATGCCGATCTCGATGTCCTCGAACTGGCCCTGACGATCCGGGCCGAGCGAGATCACGATCTGGCCCTCACCCACGATCGGGTCCTTGTACTGGGATATCTGGTAGCCCTGTGGCAGGTCCGGATAGAAATAGTTCTTGCGGTCGAAGACCGAGCGCTTGTTGATCTGCGCCTTCAGCCCAAGGCCGGTGCGGACCGCCTGCTTGACGCATTCCTCGTTGATGACCGGCAGCATGCCCGGCATGGCGGCATCGACGAGCGAGACATTCGAGTTCGCCGGCCTGCCGAATTCCGTCGAGGCGCCGGAAAAGAGCTTGGAATTGGAGAGAACCTGGGCGTGCACCTCCATGCCGATGATCACTTCCCAGTCGCCTGTGGCGCCGGGAATCAAGCGTTTCGGATCGGGCGTGCGGACGTCGACAATGGTCATCTTGTGCTCGTGAAATGGTCTCGATTGCGTGTTCTGCAGGTAGAGCAAATGGCGGTGCGGCGCAAGCTCAAAGGGGTTCAGAAGCTCGGCCCGTAGGTCTCCGGCTCTTCGGCGACCAGCCGTTTGGAGAGCCCCACCGACTGCACGTCGCGATCGATCTTGGGGGAATAGGCGACCGACAGCCAGTTTATCGAGTAGCCGTGCTTTTCGAAGAAGCCGACGGCCTCCGTATTCCGGGCATGGGTCTCGACGCGGGCGACCTCGAAGCCCTGATGGATGATCTCGCCCTCGACTTCCTCCAGCAGGGCCTTGCCTAGCCCATGGCCCTGGAAGGCCGGGTCGATCCAGAAATCGCTGATCAGTTCATCGAGGTTCTCGCGTGCGGCCCAGCCGGCGACTGCGCCGCCCTGCTCGATGACGGTGATGGTGAGCCAGGACGAACGCGTGAAATTCTGGAAGGCGGCCCGCGCGCTCAGGCGCATGTCGGTCATCTCGCCGATCGTGACCATGGCCTTTTCCCACGCGCGGAAACCGATCTCCGCGAGGATATCCACCTCGTCTTCACGCCCATTGCGAATAGCGACCATGTCTTCCCCTGTTGCAGCGCCCAGTAGATCACTCTGTCCGGACTTTTACCAGCACAACGTGTCGCCGATCGCGCCGCGGCACTTGACGGCTGGGGAAAACATGCCTAGCTGCCATTTCCACACAGATGGAGTTTTGATGTTCTCCTCAAGAGAGACCCGGTAAGGGGCCGGCCGCCCGTCAGGCGCACCGGCCCAGGCAAAAACGAGAACCCCGACGCTTCCGAAGCGCCGGCAACGTTTTTGTGTGCTCCCTTGCGAGCACTTCTCCGGACATCAGGACAATGGATATTTCCCGCGCCGAACAGCGCATCCTCCACCTGCTCGCCCAGGGCGGCAGGATCGAGATCACCCGCGACGAAAACCACAAGATCGAAAAGCTGCAGCTCTTCACCCGCGAAGGCTGGGTGTTTTCCGGCCTCGACCTCGTCATCTTCCGCAAGCTCAAGCAGAAGAAGGCGATCAGATCCACCGGCGGCAAACCCTACCGCATCACCGAGCGGGGATTGGTGCTGGTGAGAGCCGAGCAGGACAATCGGTGACTTCGGAAGCCGGCCTCCCCCAGAGGCCGGCTTGCCTTCGGGTGCGGAGGATTGGACTTTGCTGCCTTTCACGTTATGTTGTGCAGATGAGCGATCTGAAGGATAAAATCAGCTTCAAGGAACTGACCGAGCCGCAAGCAACTGCGGCCCTCGACCAGAATTACGATTCCTGGAAGGAAGAAAAAATCAAGAAGGCGCTCAAGCAGTCCGAAAACCGCTCCGTCATGACACCCGCAGCGAAAGTGTGGGAGCGCTTCGGGTTTGAACGTTAGCTTCACACCGCAGGCTATCGCGGACCTGCTTGAGATTCATACCCATATCGCGCAATTCGACCAGAACGCGGCCGACCGCGTTCTTTCCCGTATCAGGCAAGTCATCGAAATATTCGAGAATTTTCCACTCCTCGGGAGAGAGGGCAGTGTCGAAGACACGCGTGAGTTCGCAATTTCCGGCCTGCCCTACACGATCGTATACCGGATAGCATCTCCGAGCGATCTGGATATCCTGACGATCATTCATCAGCGAAAGCTCTATCCACCCCACAATAGGTGAAACCCGGCCTTAAACCAGTCCGGAAAGCTCGCCCTTCATGGCCGACCATTCCTCGGCGATGGTGCCCATGCGGCTTTTGCCGGCGCGGCGATACCAGTAGTCGGCGTTCCAGTCGTCGCCCTCGATGCGGTGGCAGAGCGCGTGGCCCCAGTCGAACGGCTTTTCCCCCTCATGGGCCTGGCAGATGTCGTGAACCGCCTCCCAGCCCTCGCCCATCTTGAAATCCACGGCTGCGAGGCGATCGAAGGCCTCGATCATCTTCCCGATATCCGGTATCCTTGCGGGACCTGACTTGTCCACGGCCGCTTCCTCCTCGGCTAAGGGTGGCTGAGCGCCTTCTCAAGATGCACCTTTTCGAGGTCGACGCCCATGCTGTCGGAATATTCGAGGCCGCGCCAGGTGATGACGAAGCCGCAACGTTCATAGAGACGGATCGCTCCGGAATTCCTCGCATGGGTGTCGAGCCGGACCGTTGCCAGTCCTTCCGACTCGATCAGGTCGCAGAGGTGGAGAAGCAGGGACCGGCCGATGCCCCGGCCCTGGCGATCGGGGTGAACCCAGAGATCGGAGACATAATTCGACGCATTTTCGCGCGCACCCCAGCCGACGATCTGCCCATCCAGCTCGGCGACATAGATCCCGGCACCGCCCTGGGACGGAAAGACCGCAAACTCGCGTTTCACCCGGGCGATCACCGCGGGATCGAGATAGCTGTCCTCGAATGCATCGCTCGCGGACCAGGCGGCAAAACCGACCGCGCCGACCGCCTCGTGATCGGCGGCCGTCATCCTGCGGATCGCAAGACCCGTTACCACCATTTGGCCGGCGTAAACCTGCCGGCGGCCTGTTCGATCACATGGGCGGTGCGGAAGAGCGTTTCCTCCTCGAAGGGCTTGCCGATGAGTTGCAGGCCGAGCGGCAGGCCTTTGTGATCGAGGCCGGCCGGAACGGCGATGCCCGGCAGGCCGGCCATGTTCACCGTGACCGTGAAGATGTCGTTCAGATACATCGCCACCGGATCGGAAGCGAGGTTCTCGTCGGCGACGCCGAAAGCCGAAGACGGGGTGGCGGGCGTCAGGATGGCGTCGACGCCGGCGTCGAAGACCTGTTCGAAATCGCGCTTGATGAGCGTGCGGACCTTCTGGGCCTGCAGATAATAGGCGTCGTAATAACCTGCCGAAAGAACATAGGTGCCGATCATGATGCGGCGCTTGACCTCGGTGCCGAAACCGGCCGCACGGGTCTTCTCGTACATGTCGACGATGTCCTTGCCGTCGACGCGCAGGCCGTAGCGCACGCCGTCGTAGCGGGCGAGGTTCGACGACGCTTCCGCAGGGGCCACGATGTAATAGGCCGGCAGCGCGTATTTTGTGTGCGGCAGGGTGATGTCGACGATTTCGGCGCCGGCATCCTTCAGCCAGGCGATGCCCTGGCTCCAGAGCGCCTCGATCTCCTCCGGCATGCCTTCGACGCGGTATTCCTTCGGAATGCCGATCTTCATGCCCTTGACCGACTGGCCGAGCGAAGCCTCGTAATCCGGCACCGGCAGATCGACGGAGGTCGTGTCCTTCTTGTCGACGCTCGCCATGGATTTCAGCATGATCGCCGCGTCGCGCACGTCGCGGGCGATCGGGCCAGCCTGATCCAGCGAGGACGCGAAGGCGACGATGCCCCAGCGCGAGCAGCGGCCATAGGTCGGCTTGATGCCGACGGTGCCGGTGAACGCGGCCGGCTGGCGGATCGAGCCGCCGGTATCGGTGGCGGTGGCGCCGGCGCACAGATGCGCCGCGACGGCCGCGGCCGAACCGCCGGAAGAACCGCCCGGCACGAGCTGCTGGTTGGAGCCCGCCGCTTTCCACGGGTTGATCACCGCCCCGTAATGCGAGGTCTCGTTGGAGGAGCCCATGGCGAACTCGTCCATGTTGAGCTTGCCGAGCATCACCGCGCCGTCATCCCAGAGGTTCTGGGAAACGGTCGATTCATATTTCGGCCTGAAACCGTCGAGAATGTGCGAGCAGGCCTGGGTGTGGACGTCGCGGGTGGCGAAGAGGTCCTTGATGCCGAGCGGAATGCCTTCCAGCGCGCCCACGGAGCCGGCGGCGCGGCGGGCGTCGGAAGCCTTCGCCATGTCGAGCGCCATTTCCGGCGTCACGGCCACATAGGCATTGAACACCTGGTTGGCGGCAGCGATCGCCTTCAGGTAGGCCTCGGTCAGTTCGACGGAGGTGAATTCCTTGGCCTTCAGCTTCTCGCGGGCTTCGGCAATGGTGAGGCTGGTGAGTTCGGTCATGGTCTTCTTCAAAACGTTCGAATGCGGGGGAAGGATCGGACGGCGCTCCAATCAAGCGCTCACTCGACGACCTTCGGCACCAGGAAGAAATTGTGGTCCGTGACCGGCGCATTGGCCACGATATCGTCGGCCTTGTCGCCATCCGTCACGTCGTCGGCGCGCTCGCGCATCTCCATCGGCGTGACGGAGGTCATCGGCTCGACGCCCGTGACATCCACTTCCGAAAGCTGCTCGACGAAGCCGAGGATGCCGTTCAGTTCGCCGACCATGCGATTGGCATCTTCCTCGGTGACCGCAATGCGGGCAAGGCGCGCGACGCGCTTGACGGTGGCGAGATCGACGGACATGGCGTAACTCCGATGGGAAATTTCCCATTCGCTATAATGTCCATGTCCGCCCTTCGCAACAGGCAGCGCGCCTCAATTTAATGACGGCGCGCCATCGAGGACCGGTTGCGGATCAGTAGCTGAGGCTGCCGCCCGGAGCCGGCGTCTCGACCCGCGTGCGCGAGCCTTCCATGCCCCTGACGAATTTTTCCGGCGTTTGGTCGACGCCCGGCAGGCCGTAGTGGCAGGGAATGGCGTGCTTGAAATCGAAGAAACGCTGGCAGGCGAGCGCCGCCACCGCACCGCCCATGGTGAAGCGGTCGCCGATCGGCACGATGCCGATATCCGGCTGGTGCAGTTCGTTGATCAGCGCCATGTCGCCGAAGATGTCCGTGTCGCCCATGTGGAAGACGGTGGGCTCGTCGTCGAAATGCAGCATCAGGCCGTTGGCATTGCCGAGGCAATGCGAAACGCCGTCTTCGGTGAGGGAGGCGGAAGAATGCAGCGCGTTGGTGAAGGTGGCGGTGAAGCCGCCGAGATCGACCGTGCCGCCGGTATTGCCCATTTCGAGCTTTTCGACGCCCTTCTTCATCAGCCAGACGCCGAGGTCGTAGTTGGCGAGGACGGTGGCGCCGGTCTCCCTGGCGATCCGCACCGTATCGCCCACATGGTCGCCGTGGCCGTGGGTCAGCAGGATATGGGTCAGTCCTTCGGCCGCAGCCTTCGCATCCTGCCCCGCGAATGCGGGGTTTCCGGTGAGGAACGGGTCGATCAGGATCTTGGCCTTGGCGGTTTCGATGCGGAAGGCGGAATGTGCGAGCCAGGTAATCTTCATGGAAAAGTATCCTCCAATGCCATGCAATGACGGTAACGACACCAAGTAGAATTTTGATAGAAGGAAATCGTCGAAGCAAATGCTTTGACAAACGAAAGGAGGTGAGACGATTGAAATCCGGCTTACGCTGACGATCAGGTTCAGGACTTGGCGGTTCACCCTGATAATCATCCAGGAAAACGGGAGTCGGGCGAAAGCCCGGCTCCTACCGGAAGGAAAGTCGTCTCACCTCCTGACTTGGACATATAGCACGATGCCGGACGATTTCAAAGCTTGGTGCGGTTTACAAGCTCCAACCCGATAGCCCCTGTGGTGCGAAATGAAAGTGGGACAGAAGATGGACAAACCGTATTTTCCGCACGAGGAAACAGGAAACACATGACGGTGATGACGATAGAGGAACTGGCAGCGCATCTTGAAGCGGGGCAGCCGATCGCCGGGATCGACCTCGGCACCAAGACGATCGGGCTCGCCATGTCGGATATCGGCCGGCGCTTTGCCTCTCCGCGCCCGGTCATCAAGCGCGTCAAGTTCACCAAGGACGCGGAGTTGCTGCTCGCGTTCGCGAAGGCGGAAAAGGTGGCGGCCTTCGTCATCGGCCTGCCGATGAACATGGACGGTTCGTCCGGCCCGCGCGTCCAGGCGACGCGCGCCTTCGTGCGCTCCATGGGAGAAAAGACCGCCCTTCCCTTCGTCTTCTGGGACGAGCGGCTCTCGACGGTCGCCGCCGAACGGGCGCTTCTGGAGATGGACGTCTCGCGGGCGAAGCGTGCCGAGCGGATCGATTCCGCCGCGGCAAGCTTCATTCTTCAGGGTGCGTTGGACAGGCTTTCATCGCTCGGCAGGGCCGCCGCGCCCGAGCGCGACGCCTGACGACGGTGCCACCAGGCGGCGATCTGCCTGCGCTTGCGGAAGGCGACGATCGCGAACACGACCAGGCTGTCGAAGGCGATCGCCCGGGCGACCAGCGGCGGGATGGTTTCCGGCGGTATGCCGAGGATCTTGCCGTAGATCTGGAAAACCAGGTCATGCGTATGACGCGTCAGCATGAAGAAGCCGAAGCTCATGTCGTAGTAGGACAGCCCGTACCAGCTCGTCAGCAGAAGCACGGGGCCTGCCCACAGTATCAGGAACCACTTCATGCGGTTTTTCCCCTCGGCTCCACCGGATACATCTCCGGCGACAGGAGCCATCTCATCAGCGCCATGACACTCAGGACCATGGTAGGCACGGCAATATCGAGCGCCAGGACGGCGAAGACCGCCGTCATGACGACCAGCAATGCCCTATGCCCGACTGCGGTTCCCATTTTAAATCTGCCCGGCCAATTCGTGGTTAACAACACGTTAACGGCAAATTTAAACGGCGGCGGATTTCCCGCAACGGAAACCGGGAGACATGGTTAATACGGAGAGCGCGGTTGTGGAAAAGATCAGCCGTAGATCGCGCGGACAAGGCGGCGGATGGTGGCGGCGACCTTGTCCCAGTCCTTTTCGGTGCGCAACGCAACGCCGGCAAACTGGCCGCTGACGGCGGCGGAGATCACCAGATGCTGGATCGCGGCGAAGAGAACGGCATTGGTCGTCGCCGCATCGACGCCCTTCGGCGGGACGAGCGAACCGCGCATGTTCTCCAGCCACTTGCCGAGGGCCTTGGTGCGGGCCTCGGAGAGACGCCGGACCTGCGGCGTATCCTGGGAAACCTCCCAGGCGACGATCTTGCAGACGAGCGGATCGTCGCGGAGAGCTTCCATGAAATAGATCGAGAGCTTTTCCATCAGGTCGCCGTAGGTCAGCAGAAACATGCCGCCGGTGTCTTCGGGAATGCGATCCCTGACCCAGGTGCCGAGATCGGCGCCGATCGCCTCGATCAATCCGTCGAGGCCGCCGTAATAGCGATAGATCAGCTGCTTGTCGCAGCCCGCGCGACGCGCCACGGCATTGATGCCGAACCCCTGGAAGCCCTTCTCGGCAAGAAGATCGCGCGCGGCGACAAAGATTGCCCGCTCGGTGCCGGCGCGGTTGCGCACCCTTGCGGCCGAGCCTTCCTGCGCCGTGACTTCGGGTATCTGCAGCATCTTTCGCCCATTCCGGTTGAACCCTCCGATCCGCGATAGTCTCCCGATCAAAGCGTCGCAAGCGGTTCTCCGCGACCATGCACAAGATAACGCGCGTTATGACGAGCGTTCGCGCGCGAAAACATTTCCCGCATTGCACAATCGATCTCAACCGAATAACGAGGAAGCAACCTTCCGCCGCGCGTGCCCATGCTCGTCATCTTCGAAAGCATCCTCCCCATCTTCCTGCTCGTCCTTCTCGGCGTCGCGCTGAGACGGAGCCCGCTGATCGACGGGACGTTCTGGAACGGGCTCGAGCAATGCGGCTACCATGTCCTCTTTCCGGCGCTCCTCTTCCACACGCTGGCACGGGCGGATTTTTCCGGCATAGACCTGCATGTGGCGGGCATGGCGGCGATCGGCGCCGTGCTGCTGATGTCCCTTTTCGTCCTGCTGCTGTGGCCGGTCCTGCGCCGGATCGGCGTCAGGGCGCCTGCCTTCAGCTCGCTTTTCCAGGCGGCCACGCGCTGGAATTCGTTCATCGCGCTGGCGATCGCCGAAAAGCTCTACGGAAGCACCGGCCTGACGGTCGTCGCAGTCGTGATGGCGGCGATCATCGTCCCGCAGAACTTCATCAACATCTCGGTCCTGCTGTGGTTCTCCGGCGCCCATCGCGGCTACCGGCAGTTCGCGTTGCGCATCGTCAGCAATCCGCTGATCGTCAGCAGCGCGTTCGGCGTCGCGGTGAACCTTCTCGAAATCCCCATCTACGAGCCGCTGATGGTTGCCGTGGGGCTCGTTTCCCAGGCTTCGCTGAGCCTCGGGCTGATCGCCGTCGGCGCGGGACTGAAAGTCAGAGACGCCCTCAGGCCGCACCCGATGGTGATGCTCGGCGTCGCCATCAAACTGGTCATCTTCCCGCTGGTGATGGTCTGTTTCGCCCTTCTCATCGGGATAGAAGGCCAGCCGCTCGTGCTGCTCGCCCTGAGCGCCGCGGTGCCGACCGCGATGAACGGCTACATCCTGGCCAAGAAGATGGGAGGCGACGCGGAACTCTATGCCGCCACGGCCACGGTCCAGACCGTGGCCTCCTTCCTGACCATTCCCGCCGTGCTGCTGTTTGCCGGTCAGCTTGCCGCCGGATAAAGCAGGTCGACGATGTAACGCGCGTCGAAGCGGGTATCGAGCATGCCGTAGGTCGAGCGCCAGCCGCCCGCGAGCCTCGTTTCCAGGAAGGCATCGGCAATCTTGCCCGCGCCGAGCCGCACCAGTTCGGCAGCTCCCGCAGCCAGGGCCAGCTGCTCCACCAGAAGCCGCGCGGCGCCTTCGTCGCTTTCGCAAAGCGCCATGGCGGCGCGCAGCACTTCCACCGTTTTCCGGCCGGAGGCGCCGAGATCGCGTTCGAAGCCCGCAAGCACCGTGTCGAACAGGTCCTTGCCCCGCGACAGCACACGCAGCACGTCAAGCGCCATCACATTGCCGGAACCTTCCCAGATGGCGTTGACGGGCGCTTCGCGGTAATGTCGGGCGATCGGCCGCTCTTCGACATACCCGTTGCCGCCAAGGCATTCCATGGCCTCATAGATCAGCGAAGGCGCGATCTTGCAGTTCCAGTATTTGACGACCGGGGTCATGACGCGCGCGAAGGCGGCGTCGGTCTGGCTGCCGGCGGCACGGTCGAAAGCATTGGCAAGCCGGAAGCCGAGCGCCGTCGCCGCGGCGACATCGAGCGCCATGTCAGCGAGCACCCGCATCATCAGCGGCTGGTCGATCAGCTTCTTGCCGAAGACGCTGCGGCCGCGGCAGTGATGCACCGCCTCGGCAAGCGCGGCGCGCATGATGCCGGCGGACGCCAGCGCGCAATCGAGACGCGTCAGCGTCACCATGTCGAGGATCGTGCGGATGCCGGCGCCGGGATCGCCGAGCAGGTAGCCGAAAGCATCGGTGAACTCGACCTCGGACGAGGCGTTCGACCGGTTGCCGAGCTTGTCCTTGAGACGCTGGAACTGCAGGCCGTTGGCCGAACCGTCCTCCAGAAGCCGCGGCACGAGGAAGCAGCCTATCCCCTCGTTGGTCTTCGCCAGCATGACGAAGCCGTCGCTCATCGGCGCCGACATGAACCACTTGTGGCCGGAAAGGCGGTAGATGCCCTCGCCCACCCGTTCGGCCGTCGACCGGTTGGCGCGAACGTCGGTGCCGCCCTGCTTTTCGGTCATGCCCATGCCGAGCGTGACCGCCGTCTTCTGCAGCGCCGGGCGATTCGTGGAATCGTACTTGCGCGACAGGATCTTCGGCGCCCATTCCTTCTGGACGCGCGGCGAAGCCATCAGCGCGGCGATCGAGGCGCTGGTCATGGTCAGCGGGCACAGATGCCCGCATTCGAGCTGTGCCGTCAGGTAGAATCTGGTCGCGCGCGCCTTGTGTTCATGGCTCTTGGCTTCCGGTATGCTTTCCCAGACCGAGGAATGCAGGCCCGTCTGCATCGAACGGCGCATCAGGGCGTGCCAGGCCGGATGGTACTCCACCGCGTCCAGCCGCTCGCCGCGCGGCCCGTGGGTCTTGAGCTTCGGCGGATTCTCGTTCGCCATCCGCGCCAGTTCCTGCGCCTCCGGCGACGTGACGTAGCGGCCAAGCTGATCGTATTCCTCGCGGATCGTCCGGTGCAGGGTGCTGGTCAGGTCCACGACCAGGGGATCTGAACGGTAGGCATTGATGCCGGACCAGGGCTTGGGCTGGTTCAGTTCGGCAAATTTTTCTTCGGTGCGCGACATCTGGTTCATGACGCGGTTCTAGCGGAAGTTACGGAGCGTGGGAACGGCGGCGGGCCCGGAATCGGACCGTTCTTCACAAAAGGCCATGCCTGCGTCAAAAAGGCTTCATGGGCGACAGCCGGGAAAACAAGCAGTGAGATAACGCCCGCGCCCGCTTGCGGGTCTCTCCGGCAGACCTTATAGACCCCCGGGACACAAGCGGAGACATGATCCATGGTCTTCTTTCCTCATCGCCATCTTCTCGGCATCAAGGGCCTTACCGAACAGGACATCACCTATCTTCTCGACAAGGCCGACGAGGCCGTGAAGATTTCCCGCCAGCGGGAAAAGAAGACGTCCACATTGCGCGGCCTCACGCAGATCAACCTCTTCTTCGAAGCCTCCACCCGCACGCAATCCTCCTTCGAGCTCGCCGGAAAACGGCTTGGCGCCGACGTGATGAACATGTCGGTCGGCAATTCCTCGGTGAAGAAGGGCGAGACCCTGATCGACACGGCGATGACGCTCAACGCCATGCGGCCGGACGTGCTGGTGCTGCGCCATTCCTCGGCCGGCGCTGCCGCCCTGCTCGCCCAGAAGGTCGCCTGCTCGGTCGTCAATGCCGGCGACGGCCAGCACGAACATCCGACCCAGGCGCTGCTCGACGCGCTGACGATCCGCCGCGCCAAGGGAAAACTCTCCCGCATCATCGTGGCGATCTGCGGCGACGTGCTGCATTCGCGCGTCGCGCGCTCCAACATCCTGCTGCTCAACGCCATGGGCGCACGGGTCAGGGTCGTCGCCCCGTCGACACTGCTGCCTTCCGGCATCCGCGACATGGGCGTCGAGGTCTTCCACTCCATGGAGGAAGGCCTGAAGGATGCCGACGTGGTGATGATGCTGCGCCTGCAGCGCGAGCGCATGGCCGGCGCCTTCGTGCCTTCGGTGCGCGAATATTTCCGTTTCTACGGGCTCGACGCCGAAAAGCTGAAGGTCGCGAGGGAAGATGCGCTCGTCATGCATCCCGGACCGATGAACCGCGGCGTCGAGATCGCCTCGGAAGTGGCCGACGGTCCCCAGAGCGTCATCGAGCAGCAGGTGGAAATGGGCGTCGCCGTGCGCATGGCCGTGATGGAGGCGCTGCTCGTCTCCCATAACCAGGGAGAGCGCGCATGAGCCAGAGACCCTTGTCCGCAACCGTTCTCAAGAACCTCCGCATCATCGATCCCTCGCGCAATCTCGACGAGACGGGCACGATCGTCATCGGCGACGACGGCCGTATCCTCGCAGCCGGCAAGAGCGCCCAGAACCAGGGCGTGCCGGACGGCGCGAGCGTGAGGGACTGCAAGGGTCTCGTCGCGACGCCGGGCCTTGTCGACGCCCGCGTCTATCTCGGGGAGCCGGGGGCCGAACACCGCGAGACGATCGAATCTGCGAGCCGGGCGGCAGCGGCCGGCGGCATCACCTCCTTCATCATGATGCCAGACACCGATCCGGTGCTGGACGACATCGCGCTCGTCGAATTCGTGCAGAAGACCGCCCGCGACAAGGCGGTCGTCAACGTCCATCCGGCCGCCGCCCTCACCAAGGGCCTGGCCGGCGAGGAGATGACCGAGATCGGCCTGCTCCAGCAATCCGGGGCGGTTGCCTTCACCAATGGCCGCCGGGGGCTTTCCGATACGCTGCTGCTGCGCCGCGCCATGACCTATGCCCGTGAGTTCGATGCGGTCATCTCGCTCGAACTGCGCGAAAAATATCTCGGCAACGGCGTGATGAACGAAGGCCTTTTCGCGAGCTGGCTCGGCCTGTCCGGCATTCCCAGGGAAGCCGAGATCATCCCGCTCGAACGGGATCTGAGGATCGCCGCGCTGACGCGGGCGAAATACCACGCGGCGAAGATTTCCGTGGCCGAATCGGCGGAAGCCGTACGGGTCGCCCGGTCGCGGGGCGCCAATGTCACCTGCGGCGTGTCGATCAACCATCTCTCGCTCAACGAGAACGACATCGGCGAATACCGCACCTTCTTCAAGCTCTCGCCGCCGCTGCGCTCCGAGGACGACCGGGTCGCGATGGCCGATGCGATAGCGGACGGGACGATCGACATCATCGTCTCTTCGCACGATCCGCAGGACGTGGATACCAAGCGGCTGCCCTTCGCCGACGCGGCCGACGGCGCGATCGGGCTTGAGACCATGCTCGCGGCGGCGCTCCGCCTGCATCACGACGGCCGCGTGCCGCTGACGCGGCTCATCGACGCGATGTCGACCCGTCCGGCACAGATCTTCGGTCTCGATGCCGGCACGCTGAAACCCGGCGCGAAGGCCGATATCACGCTGATCGATCTCGATGAACCTTGGATCGTCGCGAAGGATATGCTTCTGTCCCGTTCGAAGAACACGCCGTTCGAGGATGCGCGTTTTTCCGGCCGCGCCGTCGCGACCTATGTCGCCGGCAGATGCGTCCATTCGCTTTAGGGTCCGCCATGCCGTTATCCCGAAACCGCCTGCACTTTCGGGTCTTATGCCTTGAGGGGGAAAAAGCGTGAGTGATCTCTTCAACTGGCAGATCACCCTGCCCGTCGCGCTCGCCGCGCTCGTCTTCGGCTACCTGCTCGGTTCCATCCCCTTCGGCCTCATCCTCACCCGCGCCGCGGGCCTTGGCGACATCCGCTCGATCGGCTCCGGCAATATCGGCGCGACCAATGTTCTCAGGACCGGCAACAGGAAGCTTGCGGCGGCGACCCTGCTGCTCGACGCCCTCAAGGCGACCGCCGCCGCAGCGATCGGCTGGTATTTCTTCGGCAAGGAAGCCGGGCTGATCGCCGGCTTCGCGGCCTTCCTCGGCCACCTCTTCCCGGTCTGGCTGGGCTTCAAGGGCGGAAAGGGCGTTGCCACCTACATCGGCACGCTGCTCGGGATCGCTCCTGCCATGGTGCTGGTCTTCGCCTTTGTCTGGCTCTCGGTCGCCAAGCTCAGCAAATATTCTTCGCTGTCCGCACTGGTTGCAACGCTTGTCATCCCGGTTGCGCTGTGGTTGATAGGCGAACCGAAGGTCTCGTTCGTCATGGCCATCATGACCGTGATCTCCTGGTGGAAGCACAAGGCCAATATCGAGCGGCTGATCGCGGGCACGGAAGGCAAGATCGGCCAAAAGGGTTGAGGACCAATCGAACATGCCGGACGGCGGCGCAAGACGGACGGGAATTGCGCTGACGGAACGGCAACGGATCGCCTGGCTGAGGCTGATTCGCTCCGACAATGTCGGCCCTGCCACCTTCCGCGACCTCATCAATCATTGCGGTTCCGCGGAAAACGCGCTGGCCATGCTGCCGGAGCTTTCCGCCCGTGGCGGCGCCACGCGGGCGATCCGGATCGCAACCGCCGAGGAGGCCGAGCGGGAACTGGAAACCGCACGACGCCAGGGCGCGCGCTTCGTCGGCATCGGCGAACCCGATTATCCGCCCGCGCTGCGGCAGATCGACGGCGCACCGCCGCTCCTCGCCGTCAAGGGCAATCTCTCCGCCGCCACGCGTCCGTCGGTCGGCATCGTCGGTTCCCGCAACGCGTCGATCGCCGGCGCCAAGTTCGCGGCGATGGTCGCACGCGATTGCGGCCGCGCCGGTTATGTCGTGACGTCCGGCCTTGCCCGGGGCATCGACACCGCCGCCCATCGCGCCAGCCTGGAGACGGGAACGATCGCCGTTCTGGCGGGCGGCCTCGACCAGCCCTACCCTCCCGAAAACCTCCCGTTGCTCGACGAGATCACCGACGGCCCGGGCCTTGCGGTCAGCGAAATGCCCTTCGGCTGGGAGCCGCGGGCGCGGGACTTTCCCCGCCGCAACCGGCTGATTGCCGGCATCTCGCTCGGCACAGTCGTCGTCGAAGCGGCAGAACGTTCCGGCTCCCTGATCACGGCCCGTATTGCGGCCGACTTCGGCCGGCTGGTCTTCGCCGTTCCCGGCTCCCCCCTCGATCCGCGCTGCCACGGCACGAACGGGCTGCTGAAACAGGGCGCCATCGTCACCACCGGGTCCAGCGACGTCATTGAGGCGCTCGCGCCGCTTTCGCGACTCGACCTTTTCTCAGGTCCGGTCGTCGAGGAGCCGGAAAAGACGGGCGGGAACATGCTGCCGCCCGATGACGACGACCGGGCAACGATCGCCTCCGCACTCGGGCCAACACCGGTCGAGGTGGACGACATCATCCGGCATACCGGGCTGCCGCCCCCTTCCGTCTATCTCATCCTGCTGGAACTCGACCTTGCCGGGCGGCTACATCGACATGTTGGGGGTCTTGTTTCGCTCGCGATGGAGAAGTGAGCGCGGGCGCCGGCCCGCCTGCACGTCTCCGGCCTCGACGTAAGCCATCTCGATCAGATAGCAGAGCATGTCCGCGCCTTCGCCGAGAGCCACCTGCCGCAGCTCTCCCAGCATCTGCCGGATATAGGCGATGTTCTCCCTTGTACTGTCCTCGCGCCGGCCGTTCATTTGATTTTGAGGGAGCATATTCAGTTCCTGTCGAAAAAAGCGACTGCGAGTCACCTGAGTGAGATCAGGCATATGACGAACCATATCGTATTTATTTATAATTGCAACTAATTGAAAAACTCTCACAGGTTGCATTTCGTTGTACCCGTCAGAATTTGACGGTTGCCTCTTGACCGCGGCGCAAACGCCCTCCATGTCGGGAGGCTAGATTTCTGCCTGGACTGCGAAGGTGCCGGGCAAAGCCTCTATTCCAGAGAAGCAAGATGAAAGTTGTCGTCGTAGAATCCCCCGGGAAAATCAAAAGCATCAACAAGTATCTCGGCTCGGGCTACAAGGTTCTCGCCTCCTTCGGCCATGTGCGCGATCTGCCGGCCAAGGACGGGTCGGTGCTGCCAGACCAGGATTTCGAAATGTCCTGGGAGGTCGACAGTGCGTCGCAGAAGCGCATCAAGGACATAGCCGATGCCGTGAAAAGCTCTGACGGTCTCGTTCTCGCAACCGACCCGGATCGCGAGGGTGAAGCGATTTCCTGGCATGTGCTCGATATCCTGAAGAAGAAGCGGGTGCTCGGCGACAAGCCGGTGGAGCGCGTCGTCTTCAACGCAATTACCAAGAAGGCCGTGCTCGACGCCATGGCCAGCCCGCGCGCTATCGACGTGCCGCTGGTCGACGCCTATCTCGCCCGCCGTGCCCTCGACTATCTCGTCGGCTTCAATCTGTCGCCGGTGCTCTGGCGCAAGCTTCCTGGCGCCCGCTCGGCCGGGCGCGTGCAGTCGGTTGCGCTGCGCCTCGTCTGTGATCGCGAAGGGGAAATCGAACGCTTCGTCTCGGAAGAATACTGGAACCTCTCGGCGCTGCTCCGCACCCCGCGCGGTGACGAATTCGAGGCGAAGCTGGTCTCGGCCGATGGCAAACGCTTGCCGCCCCGCGGCATCAAGACCGGCGAGGACGCCAATCGCCTGAAGGCTCTGCTCGACGGCGCGGCCTATGTCGTCGAATCGGTCGAAGCAAAGCCGGTGAAGCGCAATCCCGGCCCGCCCTTCACCACGTCCACGCTGCAGCAGGCCGCCTCTTCCAATCTCGGCTTCAACGCGTCGCGGACCATGCAGGTGGCGCAGAAGCTCTATGAAGGCGTCGACATCGGCGGGGAGACGGTCGGTCTCATCACCTATATGCGTACCGACGGCGTGCAGATGGCGCCGGAAGCGATCGAGGCCGCCCGCCACGCCATCGTGGACCAGTTCGGCAACCGCTATCTGCCGGAAAAGCCCCGCTTCTATTCCACCAAGGCCAAGAACGCCCAGGAAGCCCACGAAGCGATCCGCCCGACCGATTTCAACCGTTCGCCGGACAAGGTGCGCCGTTTCCTCGACGCCGATCAGGCCCGCCTCTACGAACTCATCTGGAAGCGCGGCATCGCCAGCCAGATGGCATCGGCCGAGATCGAACGCACCACGGTCGAGATCCTTGCCGACAACAGCGGCCAGAAGGCCGGCCTGCGCGCCGTTGGCTCCGTCATCCGCTTCGACGGTTTCCTCGGCGCCTATGCGGACAGCCGCGAGGAAGGCGACAAGCCAGAGGAGGACGAGGAGGACGGACGTCTTCCCGAAATCAACGCGCGGGAAAAGCTCGACAAGCGCAAGGTGGATGCGAGCCAGCACTTCACCGAGCCGCCGCCGCGCTATTCGGAAGCCTCGCTGATCAAGAAGATGGAAGAGCTCGGCATCGGACGGCCTTCCACCTATGCGGCGACGCTCGCGACGCTGCGCGACCGTGAATATGTGACGATCGACAAGCGCAAGCTCGTGCCGGAGGCGAAGGGCCGGCTGGTGACCGCCTTCCTCGAAAGCTTCTTCACGAAATATGTGGAATACGACTTCACGGCCGATCTCGAAGAGAAGCTCGACAAGATCTCCGCCGGCGAACTCGACTGGAAACAGGTGCTGCGCGAATTCTGGCAGGATTTCTTCGCCCAGATCGAGGATACCAAGGAGCTGCGCGTCACCAACGTGCTCGACGCCCTCAACGAGGCGCTGGCTCCGCTCGTCTTCCCCAAACGCGAGGACGGCAGCGATCCGCGCATCTGCCAGGTCTGCGGCACCGGCCAGCTTTCCCTGAAGCTCGGCAAATACGGCGCTTTCGTCGGCTGCTCCAACTATCCGGAGTGCAACTACACCCGCCAGCTTTCTTCCGAAGGCGGCGCGGAGGCGGAATCGAACGGCCTCAACGAACCGAAGGCGCTCGGCAACGATCCGCACACCGGCGAGCCGCTTACCCTCCGGTCGGGCCGTTTCGGCCCCTATATCCAGCGCGGCGACGGCAAGGACGCCAAGCGCGCCTCGCTACCGAAGGGCTGGAAGCCGGAGGATATCGACTACGAAAAGGCATTGGCGCTGATCAGCCTGCCGCGCGACGTGGGCAAGCACCCGGAAACCGGCAAGATGATCTCCACCGGCATCGGCCGCTACGGTCCCTTCGTGCTGCATGACGGCACCTATGCGAACCTGGAGAGCGTCGAGGACGTCTTCACGATCGGCCTCAACCGCGCCGTCACCGTGCTTGCCGAAAAACAGAGCAAGAACGGTGCGAACGGTCGGGGACGCGGCACCCCAGCGGCGCTGAAGGAACTGGGCGACCACCCGGATGGCGGCGCCATTACCGTGCGCGATGGCCGGTATGGTCCCTATGTCAACTGGGGCAAGGTCAACGCGACCCTGCCGAAGGGCATGGACCCGCAGTCGGTGACGATGGAACAGGCGCTCGCGCTGATCGTCGAAAAGGGCGGCAAGGCCTTCACCGGAAAGGCAAAACCCAGGAAGGCGGCCGCCAAGGCGGACGGAGAAACAAAGAAGGCCGCGCCGAAAGCAAAGGCGCCGGCAAAGAAGGCGGCCCCCAAGGCGAAGAAGACGGGAACGTGAGAGAACCGCGCGACAGATCGAGCCATTCGGGCGGACGTCCCGACAGAACCGTACGTGGCAGAGCCTCTCCGGCGAGCGAGAAGCCCGTCATCATTCAAGGTGCCGTCCCGCCGCGCGAAACCCTGCTCGAATTCATCGCCGAAAACCCCGACCGCGCCTCCAAGCGCGAAATCGCCAAGGCTTTCGGGCTGAAGGGGGAAACCCGGGTCGAGCTCAAGGACCTGTTGCGGACACTGGAGGAGGAAGGCCTCCTCACCAAGACGCGCAAGTCGCTCGCCCGTCCCGGCGCGCTGCCCCCGGTGACCGTGCTCGACATCACCACCCGGGACAAGGATGGCGAACTGATCGGCCGGCCGGCGGAATGGGCGGAGGAACTCGGCGCGGCACCCGCCGTGCTGATCCGCCAGCCTTCCGGAGACCGGGGCAAGGCCAAGACGCCGGCCGCGGGCCTGAACGACCGCGTGCTTGCGAAGATCTTTCCGAACAAGGACCGGACGGGCCCCGCCTATACCGCGCGCGTCATCAAGATCATCGACAAGCGCCGCGGCGCCTCGCTCGGCGTCGTCCAGAGCCTGGCGAACGGGGAGATCCGCCTGATGCCGATAGAACGGCGCGGCGAGGAAATGGTTATCGAACGGGCGGATATCGGCGAGGCGAAGGACGGCGACCTGGTGGAGACGGAAGTCGTCCGCTCGGGCCGCTTCGGCCTGCCGCGCGCCCGCGTGCTCTCGGTCATCGGCTCCGTCGGTTCCGAAAAGGCGATCTCGATGATCGCCATCTATGCCCACGGCATCCCGCACATCTTTCCGAAGGCCGTTCTCGACGAGGCGGACGCGGCAAGACCCGCCACGATGGCGAAACGTGAGGATTGGCGCGATGTGCCGCTCGTCACCATCGACCCGGCCGATGCGAAGGACCATGACGACGCCGTCTATGCCGAGCCGGACCCCTCGCCCGACAACCCGGACGGCGTGATCGTCACCGTCGCGATCGCCGACGTTTCCTGGTACGTGCGCCCGGGCGCGCCCCTCGACCGCGAGGCCCTGAAGCGCGGCAATTCGGTCTACTTCCCGGATCGCGTCGTGCCGATGCTTCCCGAACGCATCTCCAACGACCTCTGCTCGTTGCGCGAGGGCGAGGACCGGCCGGCGATCGCCGTGCGCATGGTGTTTTCGAAGGAAGGCCGCAAGGCGGGCCACACCTTCCACCGCGTCATGATGAAGAGTGCCGCGAAGCTCTCCTACCAACAGGCCCAGGCCGCAATCGACGGCAGGCCGGACGACAAGACGGGGCCGCTCACCGAGCCGATCCTGAAGCCGCTCTGGCATGCCTATTCCATCCTGAAACGGGGCCGCGACCGCCGCCAGCCGCTCGAACTCGACATGCCGGAACGCAAAATCGTGCTGAAGCCGGACGGCACCGTCGACCGCGTCTTCGTGCCGGAGCGGCTCGACGCCCACAGGCTCATCGAAGAGATGATGATCCAGGCGAATGTCGCCGCGGCCGAGACGCTGGAGAAGAAGCGCCAGCCGCTGGTCTACCGCGTCCACGACACGCCGGCGCTCTCCAAGCAGGAAGCGCTGAGGGAATTCCTGGCGACGATCGGCATTCCGATGGCCAAGGGCGGGCAGCTCAGGGCCAATTCCTTCAACGGCATCCTCGCCAGGGCGCTCGACACGCCGCACCAGACCATGGTCAACGAAATGGTGCTGCGCTCCCAGAGCCAGGCGATCTACAGTCCGGAGAATATCGGCCATTTCGGCCTGAACCTGATGAAATACGCGCATTTCACCTCGCCGATCCGCCGTTATGCGGACCTGATCGTGCATCGCGCGCTGGTGGGCTCGCTCGGTCTCGGCGACGGCGCAATCACACCCGACGAGGAAGCGCAGCTCGACGACATCGCCGCGGAAATCTCCACTTTCGAACGCCGTGCCATGGCGGCCGAGCGCGATACGATCAACCGGTTGATCGCCCATCACCTTTCGACCCGCATCGGCGAGGAGTTCGAAGGCCGCGTGGCCGGCGTCACCAAGGCGGGACTATTTGTCTCGCTTCCGACCTATGGCGCGGACGGTTTCATCCCTATATCCACGCTCGGCAACGACTATTTCATCTATGACGAGGCGCACCAGGCGCTTTCCGGCGAGAGAACGGGTCTCGGCTACCAGCTCGGCGATACCGTCGATGTCCGGCTTGTGGAAGCGATTCCGCTCGCCGGCGCGCTGCAGTTCGAAATGCTGAGCGAAGGCAAGAAGCTGCCGACCGCGATCCGTTCCTTCCACAAATCGGGAAGGTCAGGCCGGAGCGGCCGGGCGAAACCCGGCACGCGGCCGCCGCGCAGCGGCCGAAGGAGATAACAATGGTACAAGAGGGCGAGCAGACGATCCGGTATGGCGGAGCACGCGAGCCCGAACGGCCGCTCGGCCGCTCGATCCAGCGGGGAATGCTGGGCCGCTGCCCCAGTTGCGGCACCGGCCGCCTGTTCCGGGCCTTCCTGAAGCCGGTCGACGCCTGCGCGGCCTGCGGCGAGGAAATGCATCACCATCGCGCCGACGACCTGCCCGCCTATCTCGTCATCGTCGTGGTCGGCCATGTGCTTTTGACCGGCTACATGCTGACCGACATGGCCTTCCCCGTTTCCCCCTGGGTGCATCTCGCGATCTGGGTGCCGCTCGCGGTGCTTGCCGCCATCCTCACGATCCAGCCGATCAAGGGCGGCGTCATCGGGCTGCAATGGGCGCTGAGGATGCACGGTTTCGGGGGCGCCGACGACGAACCGGTCGACCCCGGCCGCGGTGGACCGGCCTCATGATCGCTGCCGGTGAGGAACATGTACCGTCGGCAATGGACGTCCTGAAGCATGCGCGCATTGCCGGCGTGAAGCCCAGGGATGCCGCATCGCTGATCCTGATCGACCGCTCGGCGGGCGTTCCCCGGGTGCTGGTGGGCCGGCGCGGCAGCGGCCATGTCTTCATGCCGGACGTCTATGTGTTTCCGGGCGGGCGCCGCGATGCCCGCGACCATGCACTGCCCTTCAGCACCGATCTCGACCCTCTGGTGTTCGAGAAGCTCTTCGCCGGCACGTCCTCCCGGATGACCGCCGGCCGGGCCCGGGCGCTGGCGCTGGCGGCCCTGCGCGAGCTCCATGAGGAGACGGGGCTTGCAGGCGCCATGGCCGCCGACCTTTCGCGGCTGCGCTACGTCGCTCGCGCCATCACGCCGCCCGGCAATGTGCGGCGCTACGATACCCGCTTCTTTCTTGCTTTTTCGGACGAAACCCGGTTCGACATGGAGCGCCTTGGGGATTCCAGCGAACTTCAGGACGTGCGCTGGCTTGACATTGCCGGGCTTTCGGGTCTGAAACTCCCGCGCATCACACAGACGGTTCTGGAGGACGTGCAAAACCTGATGGCAACCGATCCCTCTCTACCGTTTGGAAGCCCGGTCTCCTTCTATTTCATGCGTCATGGACGATTCGTCCGTAGCCGACTGTAAGGAATATCGAATGCCTCAGCCGACGACCGACGCCAACGGCCATGTCGAAGAGATACACTGGCCGTCGCTGATCGCCGCTATTTCCGCCATCAGCGCGGTCGGCATCGCCATCGGCCTCGGCCTGCCGCTTCTCAGCATCATTCTTGAAAAACGCGGCATCCCTTCCACCCTGATCGGCCTGAACGCGGCCATGGCCGGCGTCGCCTCCATGCTGGCTGCGCCCGTCACCACCAGGCTCGCGCATGACTACGGCGTCGCAAAGACGATGATGCTGGCGGTGGTGATCGCCGCGTTCAGCGCCATCGGCTTCTATTACGCCGACGCCTTCTGGATGTGGTTTCCGCTCCGCTTCACCTTCCACGGCGCCACGACCACGCTCTTCATCCTGTCGGAATTCTGGATCAACGAAACCGCGCCGCCGCGCCGCCGCGGCCTTGTCCTCGGCATATATGCGACGGTGCTGGCGATCGGCTTCGCGATCGGTCCCCTGCTCTTTTCCGCCCTCGGCAGCGAAGGCGTCCTGCCCTTCCTGGTCGGCGCCTGCATCATCCTGCTCGCCGTCGTCCCGATCTTCATCGCGCGGCATGAAAGCCCCGTGCTCGACACGAAGCCGGAACGGCACTTCTTCCACTATATCTTCCTGGTGCCGACCGCGACCGCGGCCGTCTTCGCCTTCGGCGCGGTTTCGGCGGGCGGCCTGTCGCTCTTCCCGATCTACGCCCTTCGCGAGCAGCTCACCGAATCGCAGGCGGCCGTGCTGCTGACCGTGATGGGCATCGGCAACATGGCCTTCCAGATCCCGCTCGGCCTCTTCTCCGACAAGCTCAAGGACCGGCGGCCATTGCTGACCGCCATGGCGGTCCTCGGCGTGCTCGGCTCCCTGGCGCTCCCCCTGCTCATCCAGAACTGGCTGATGATGGCGGTGGTCCTGTTCTTCTGGGGTGGCTGCGTGTCCGGTCTCTACACGGTCGGCCTCGCACATCTGGGGGCACGTCTCAGCGGGCCGGATCTTGCCGCCGCCAATGCGGCCTTCATCTTCTGTTATGCCGTCGGCACGGTGGCGGGTCCGCAGGGGATCGGGGCGGCCATCGATGTCGCCGGCAATGACGGTTTTGCCTGGGCGCTCGCCGCTTTCTTCGGCTTCTATGTCGCGGTTTCCGTCTGCCGGATGCTTTTCCGGTCAAAACGGAGTTGACTTTTCAAGCGCGATTTGTAATTTCGCGCCAGATTTTGCCGTGGAGCTTCCCGCGTCCACGGCTTCATTTTTCTTAGAGGCAGAACGACCATGGCGAAAGCTACGACCATCAAGATCAAGCTGCTGTCGACGGCTGACACCGGTTTCTTCTACGTCACGACGAAGAACAGCCGTACGATGACGGACAAGATGACGAAGACCAAGTACGACCCGATTGCGAAGAAGCATGTCGAGTTCAAGGAAACCAAGATCAAGTAAGCCTTGATCATGGAATGTCCGAAGGCGCCGGCCAGCATGGCCAGGCGCCTTTTCTTTTGCCAGTGACTGAAGCGAGAAGCCCCGACATGGCCCTGAAACGGAAAACGCCGCCTCCGGAGACGGAAGCGGCGCTTTCAAACGGGGGTCGACCAGCCTGCAATCACGGCACGAGGAACCGCTTTTGGTATGCCTGCCAGTCGACCGACCCCACGACCCAGGAGATGCGGCGGACCTGAGCATCATGGGGTATTGCTGTCCCTTTCGGGAACCTCTGTCTGGGTTGTTGTCAAAATTGCGCAAAACGGAAAGAAAATCAACAGATTCTTAATTCCGGTTTCGAGCTGTTTTGGTTGTTGGTTAAAATTCGTATCTGAAAATCCCGCCACGCACGGTTCTTTCGACTTGAACCGAAGCTCATTCAAGGAAAATTCCAAAATTACATTCGTCAAAAACCTTAAAAATCAGGGGGAGAATCCAAGAATATCTTAAATCTCCTCTGTATATCCTTTTGCCAACCTGAAATTTCTCGGAGCGGATCAGCCTGTCTATTCTCCATAATTCCGGACCGGAAACCTCGCCGTTCATAATCAGCGCCACTTGGTTGCTCTGCAACAAGCCACTTTTCTGACTGGTTTTCATGAAATTCTTACGTCAATTCTGACCTGCGAAAATTTAGCGTCAGCAACCAATAATGATCGATGAGACGGCCTTTTTCCACAGCACGCTGCCTGCATTCGCAGGGAAAACCGGTGTATTTTAGAATTAAATGATTCTCTTATGCAGCAGCAGCGACCACTCTGTTGCGGCCGCCGTTCTTGGCCTCGTACAGGGCGCGGTCGGCCTGCTTCAAAAGCTGCTCGGGAGTCTCGGCGCCGTGGGCATTGCAGGCGATCCCCAGCGAGGCCGTGATGTTCAGCGTCGTGCCCGCCGCCTTTAGCGCGAAGGGCTGGCTTTCGATGATGCCGCGGAGCCTTTCGGCAATCGCCGCCGCCGCAACGGCATCGGTATCGGGCATGACGACCACGAATTCCTCGCCTCCGTAGCGGCAGGCGAGATCGGCTCCCCTCACCGTCGAGCGGATGCGTGCGGCGAACTCCTTCAGCACCTCATCGCCCGCATCATGCCCGTAGGTGTCGTTGACCGACTTGAAGCGGTCTATGTCGGTGATGCAGACCGACAAGGGCTTGGACCGCGCGGCTGCCCGGTTGAACAGCACCTTGAGATGATTGTCGAGATAACGCCGGTTGTTGAGACCCGTCAGCCCGTCTGTCACCGCCAGTTCGATCGTCTGGCGAACACTCATCCGCAGACGGTCGTTGTAGCGCTTGCGCTTGATCTGCGTGAGTGTACGGGCAAGCAGCTCGTTCGGATCGATCGGCCGGACGATATAGTCGTTAACGCCGAGATCGAGCGCCCGGACGATCATGTCGTCGGCGCCCATTTCGGTCACCAGAAGCAGCGGCAGGAAGCGGGTGCGCTCCAGCGAACGAAGCTGCGAGCAGAGACGCAAGGGATCGTAGTCATCGAAATTGGCGTTGACGATCACCAGATCGACCGGGTTTTCCGCTGCCTCGAAGAGTGCTGCCTGGGGGTCGGACATGGCGACCACCTGCGCGACCGGCTTGAGCGCCCTGACGATTCGCTCCTGGGAATTCGCGCGGCCGTCGACCAGCAGCACCTGAGCCGCCTCGTCGCGGCCATCGGTGCCCTTCAGCATGTCCTCCAGCGCGATATTGTGCGCGGTGTCCGCGCGGATGCGCAGTTCGTCGCTCAGCGTCTTCAGCCTCACCAGGCTCTTCACGCGCGATATGAGCTGCAGGTCGTTGACCGGCTTGGTCAGGAAATCGTCCGCGCCGGCTTTCAGGCCGCGCACGCGATCGGACGGCTGGTCGAGCGCGGTCACCATGACGACCGGGATATGCGCGGTGCGCGGATTGGCCTTCAGCCGCTCGCAGACTTCGAAACCGTCGATGCCGGGCATCATGATGTCGAGCAGAATGAGATCCACATGGGTGTTGTCGCAGATGGCCAGCGCCTTGTAGCCGTCATCGGCTGTCAGCACGTCGAAATATTCCGCAAGAAGCCGCGCTTCGAGGAGCTTCACGTTCGCCGGAATATCGTCGACTACCAGAATTCGCGCCGTCATGACGTCTGCCCCGATCTCACGCGTCGCCCAGATAGGTCTTGATGGTCTCGATGAACTTCGGCACGGAGATGGGCTTGGAGACATAAGCCTCGCAGCCACCCTGCCGGATGCGCTCCTCGTCGCCTTTCATGGCAAAAGCCGTCACCGCAATCACCGGAATGATGTGGAGCTCATCGTCTTCCTTCAGCCACTTGGTGACTTCCAGCCCGGAAACTTCCGGCAGCTGGATGTCCATGAGAATGAGATCAGGACGATGCTTGCGCGCAAGATCGAGGGCTTCCATACCGTTGCGGGTCTGGATGGTGTCATATCCCGATGCTTCGATCAGGTCGCGGAAGAGCTTCATGTTGAGCTCGTTGTCCTCGACAATCATGACCCGTTTGGGCATGGCGATCCGTTCCTGTCTTGCAAGCGTGCCTTCAGTATATAAGCTCCCGGAACGGTCGATTCCACAGAGCCACTCTCAGGCACGGTAAGGCCATTTGGTTGAGAAAAAGGTAACTTGGCAGATGACGCGGCGCGAATTCGAATATAGCCGAAGCAACTCGGCCGATGCCGAGGAAACGGCTGCCGCCATTCTCGGCTGGCTTGCCGGCGAGCCGGATATGCTTGGACGCTTCCTGGCACTTTCCGGCCTGCAGCCCAACCAGTTGCGCGGCGCGGCGAACGATCCGGGCTTTCTCGCCGGCATGATCGATTTCCTGATGAGCCATGAACCCACGCTGCTCGCCTTCTGCGAGGCGACGGATACAAAGCCCGAGAGAGTGGCCGCGGCATGGCGCCATTATTCCGGTCCGGGGCTCGATTCCGGGGAGTACTGAGATGACCGAGATCCTCGATCCTTCCCATGTCCGCCTCGCCGACAGGCCGCTCGTCGTCTGCGATGTCGACGACGTCGTCCTGCATTTCGTCGCCCCGTTCCAGGATTTTCTTCGCAAGGAAGGCCATGAGCTGCTGCCCCGCTCCTTTCGCCTCACGGGCAATATCGTCTCCATCGAAACGCAGGCGGTGCTGGAACAAGCCGATGTCCAGCGGCTGATCGAGACCTTCTTCGAACTTCAGGAGAACTGGCAATTCCCCTTCGATTTCGTCGTCGAGACGCTGAATGCGCTTTCGAGCGACGCGGACGTCGTCTTCCTCACCGCCATGCCGCCGCGTTACTGGCAGCACCGCCGCCGCCTTCTCGACCGGCTCGGGCTTGCCTTCCCGCTGATCGCCAGCGAGGAGCCCAAGGGGCCGGTCATGCGGCGGCTGCATGGCGAACGCCCCCTGCCCTCGATCTTCATCGACGACATGGCGCATCAACTTCATTCGGTGCGGGACCACCTGCCCCAATCGCTCCTCCTTCACATGATGCCCGACTCGCCGCTGCATGTTCTCGCGCCGAAACCCGATGGCATCGTGCGCGCGGCGGACTGGCCGCACGCCGCCGATCTGATCAGGTCGCATATCGCGCCGAAAGACGCCTGACCTCAGAGTTCGCGCCGCATCAACGGCCGGCCATCCTTGCGGCGCGCGACCTCGACAAACCCGGCCGCCTCGAAAACCCGCATCGAACCGACATAAAGGCCGAGCGATTTCGAAGTCTTCGCCTGCTCCATCGGACAGGCCTCCAGAAGACGCGCTCCGCTCTGCCTGGCAAATCCGATCGCGGCCTCCACCATCCGGTGGCTGTTGCCCTTTCCCCGATGGCGACTGCCGATGAAGAAACAGCTCAACGCCCAGACGGACGGGTCTTCCGCATCCGCCGGATCGAGCGGGCGCGATACCGTGCGCGGCGAATTCCACTGCGGAACGTCCGCACGCGGCCCCACCTGCACCCAGGCCGCCGGCTGGCCCTCGACATAACCGAGCATGCCGGGCGGCGGCCCAGCCTCGATCCGGTTGCGGATGAACTCCTTCTTGGCTGCTCCGTCGAGCAGCTTGCGGTCCGCCGCAGGCATCCGGAAATAGGTGCACCAGCAGCCGTAACAAGCCCCGCTCGGCCCGAACAGCGTCACGAAGTCCTCCCATCTGTCGGGCGTCAGTGGATAGGCTGTAAAGACGACCATGGCGGCTCGCTTATCTCTTGTGACTCACAAGCTTAAAGCCTATTGTGGCAATGTTCAACCTTTGTTCCCATCATGATGCCATCGCCTGACAAGACACCCGGCTTCTGTCGCGACTGCCTTGCGGAGCAGAAGGCTGAAACGCGCCGCTGCCGCGCCTGCGGCAGCCCCCGCCTCGTCTACCACAGGGAGCTCTACGCCCTCACGCTGGCGCATATCGACTGCGACGCCTTCTATGCGACGATCGAAAAGCGGGACAATCCGGAACTTGCCGACAAGCCGGTGATCGTCGGCGGGGGAAAGCGCGGGGTCGTTTCCACCGCCTGCTACATCGCCCGCATCAACGGCGTCCGCTCGGCGATGCCGATGTTCAAGGCCCTGGAACTCTGCCCCGACGCCGTCGTCATCCGGCCGAACATGGAGAAATACGTTCATGTCGGCCGTCAGGTGCGGCAGATGATGATGGACCTGACGCCTCTGGTGCAGCCCCTTTCGATCGACGAAGCGTTCCTCGAACTTGCGGGCACCGAACGGCTGCACCACGATCCACCGGCGCGCATCCTCGCCCGGCTCGCAAGGCGCGTGCAGGACGAACTCGGCATCACCATCTCCATCGGCCTTTCCTACTGCAAGTTCCTCGCCAAGGTGGCCTCCGATCTCCAGAAGCCGCGCGGTTTTTCAGTCATCGGCCGGGAAGAGGCGCTGGAATTCCTGGCCGCCCGCCCGGTCACCACCATCTGGGGCGTCGGCAAGGCCTTCAACGCCACGCTGGAGGCGGACGGCATCCGCACCATCGGCCAGCTCCAGACCATGGAGGAAAGCGATCTCATGCGCCGCTACGGCACGATGGGCCGGCGCCTCTACCGGCTGGCGCGCGGCATCGACGACCGCGAGGTCCATCCGAACGAGGCCGCCAAGAGCGTTTCGGCCGAAACCACGTTCTTCGACGACATCTCCCGCCACGACGACCTCGTGCCGATCCTGCGACGGCTTTCCGAAAAGGTTTCGGCGCGGCTGAAGAAGCATGGCATCGCCGGGCAGACCGTGGTGCTCAAGATGAAGACCGCCGACTTCAGGAGCCGTACGCGCAACAGGCGGCTGGAAGACCCGACCCAGCTTGCCGATCGCATCTTCCGCACCGGCCTTGCCCTGATGGAGCGGGAGACCGACGGCACGAAATTCCGCCTCCTCGGCATCGGGGTTACCGATCTGACCGACCCGGCGCGCGCCGATCCGCCCGATCTCATCGACCGCCAGGCGGGCCGCCGCGCCGCCGCCGAGGCGGCGATGGACAAGTTGCGCGACAAATTCGGCAAGACGGCGGTCGAAACGGGCTACACGTTCGGCGACCGGCGGCGGGATCAGTGACGCCGATCAATGAAATGTGATGCCATTTGTCGATCGGACGACTTTTCGGAAAATTTTCATTAAGTTCGTCCCGCTAATATGCCGCCATTGTATTGCGTATGGGGTCCTTAATGTTGCGTGGTGTTTTGTTCGGCCTCGGGCTTCTGTCCGGGACCATGCTTTCTCAGTCCGCCTTTGCCGAAGCGGCAAGAACGTTGCAGATCATCGTTTCCAAGGACAAGCAGTCCATGGTCGTCTATGACGGGGACAAGGTCGTTGCGACGTCGAAAGTCTCCACCGGCAAGGCCGGCCATACGACCCCAAGCGGCATCTTCTCGATTCTGGAAAAGCGCAAATATCACGAATCGAACATCTATTCGAACGCGCCGATGCCGTTCATGCAGAGGCTGACCTGGTCCGGCATCGCCCTTCATGAAGGTCAGGTGCCGAACTATCCCGCATCGCACGGTTGCGTGCGCATCCCCTCCAGTTTCGCCCAGACGCTGTTCCAGATGACCGAGCGCGGCGTGCATGTGGTGATTTCCGACGCTCCGGTGGAACCGGTGCCGATCGAGCACGCCAACCTGTTCACCCCGCTGAAGCCGCTGCCGACTGCACCGCTTCTGTCCGACGTCGACCTGCGGCCGACGGCGATGAAACGCAAGCCCGCCGGCCCGGTCGAGGTCGCCATGAACAGCGCCGGTGCCGGGCAGGACCCGATGACCACCGGCTCGCTGGAAGCGGTCGTTCCCGAGAATGCGGCGCCGCTGCGCATCCTGATCCAGCGCCGTGGCGCCCGTGAAACCATGCTCGACGTACAGGCCCTGCTCACCGAACTCGGCTTCGACACCGGCACGCCGGACGGCCTTGCCGGTCCGATGACGCGTGCGGCCATCGCGGGCTTCAAGCGCTGGAAGGCGCTTCCCGACGACGGTCCGTTGCTCGGCAAGGAATTCCTGGCCGCGCTCTATCATTCGGCAGGCCAGAAGGAAGCGCCGCTCGGCCAGATCATGGTCCGCCAGAATTTCGAGCCGCTCTTCGAGGCGCCGGTGGGCATCAAGGACCCGGAAATCGCGCTCGGCACGCATTTCTTCACCGCCGACCATATCGAGCGCAATGCCGAGACGGCGGAATGGCACACCGTGACGCTGCCCAACGCCTTGAGCGCCGAGGAGATGAAGCAGTTCGGGATCGAAACGCCGGCCGACCCCTCCCGGCCGGGAGCCGCCGCCGCCGCGCTCGACCGGATCGAAATCCCGACCGATATTCGCGAGCGGATCGCAACGCTGATGAGCAACGGTACGTCGCTGACGATCACCGACCAGGGGCTCGGGCCGGAAACCGGCAAGGGCACCGATTTCGTAACACTCACCCGCACGCAGCCGAACCCGGCGCAGGCGCAGGATTCCATCGCCAAGCCGCGCCCCGCCCGCCGCTCTCAAAACGCTTCAACCTATCGCAGCATCGGCCTGTATTAAAAAGCTTTTCGGCCCGGATCGCACGGCCTAGACCAGCTCGACGTCGAGAACGCCGGGCGCTGTCCTGAGCGCTGCGGCGATCTCCGGCGAAATGCGGTATTTCTCGGTGAGTTCCACCTCGATCTCCCGCTTGCCGTCATCCTTGATGACCACGAAGGAGACGAGGCCGTCGCCCCTGGCGTTGAGGTGCCGCGCCACCATCTTCAGAGGCCCTGAATCGCGGACATAGACGCGCAGGGCCTTCTGCATCTGCACCGACTTCTCCTCCAGCGACTGGGCCGTCTGGATGCGCAGCCCGATGCCTTCCGGCCGCTCCTCCGCCTGCACCGTGATGAGCAGCGACTTGCCGGGCTCCAGAAGGTCGCGATATTGCGCCAGCCCTTCCGAAAACAGGACCGCCTCGAACTGGCCCGAAGAATCGGAGAAGGCGACGATGCCCATCTTGTTGCCGGTGCGCGTCTTGCGCTCCTGCCGGCTCGTCACGGTCCCCGCGAGCTTGCCGAAACTTGCCCCTCCCTTCACCGAGACGGAGAACTCCGCGAACGTCTGGACCCGCATCCTGGACAGGATGTCCGCATAGGAATCCAGCGGATGGGCCGACAGGTAGAAGCCAAGCACCTGGTATTCGCGCATCAGTTTTTCCGACGGCGTCCAGGGATTGAAGGCCGGCAGGACCAGCTTTTCCGGACCAGCGCTCGCCGACGAGCCGAAGAAATCCGACTGGCCGGAAACCTTCTCCTCCTGGGCGCGCTGCGCATAACCGATGATGCGGTCGAGGCCGCCCACCAGCTCGGCGCGGTCGTGGCCGAAGCAATCGAAAGCGCCCGCCGAGATCAGGCTTTCCATGACGCGGCGGTTGATCTGCTTCGGATCGATCCTCAGGCAGAAATCCTCGATGCTCCTGAACGGCCGGTCGCCGCGCACGTCCGTGATGTGGTCGACGGCCGATTCGCCGACGCCCTTGATGGCCGCGAGCGCGTAATAGATCCTGTCCTCGCCCGTCTCGAAATGCCGGTAGGACGTCTGCACCGACGGCGGGATGACGGCTATGCCGAGACGCCCCGCATCCTGCCGGAAATCGTTGAGCTTCTCGCTGTTGGCCATATCGTAGGTCATCGACGCGGCGAGGAACTCGACCGGATAATGCGCCTTCATATAGGCCGTCTGATAGGAGACGATGGCGTAGGCCGCGGCGTGGCTCTTGTTGAAGCCGTAGTTGGCGAATTTCGCCAACAGTTCGAAGATGTTGTTGGCCTGCGGCTTGGAAACGCCGTTCTTGATGGCGCCATCGACAAAGCGCTCGCTCTGCTGGTCCATCTCGGCCTTGATCTTCTTACCCATCGCACGGCGCAGCAGATCGGCCTCGCCGAGCGAATAGCCCGACAGGACCTGCGCGATCTGCATGACCTGCTCCTGGTAGACGATGACCCCTTGGGTCTCCTTCAGGAGATGGTCGATCATCGGATGGATCGACTCGATCTCCTCCTCGCCGTGCTTGCGGGCATTGTAGGTCGGGATATTCTCCATCGGGCCGGGACGGTAAAGCGCCACCAGCGCGATGATGTCCTCGATGCAGTCCGGCCGCATGCCGATCAGCGCCTTGCGCATGCCGGCACTTTCCACCTGGAACACGCCGACCGTTTCGCCGCGCGACAGCATCTCGTAGGTCTTCCTGTCGTCGAGCGGGATCTTCGCCAGATCGACCTCGATGCCGCGTTTCCTGCAGAAATCGACCGCGGTCTTCAGCACGGTCAGCGTCTTCAGCCCGAGGAAGTCGAACTTCACCAGACCGGCCTGCTCCACCCATTTCATGTTGAACTGGGTGACCGGCATGTCGGAACGCGGATCGCGGTACATCGGCACCAGCTTCGACAGCGGCCGGTCGCCGATCACGATGCCGGCGGCGTGGGTGGACGCGTGGCGGTAAAGGCCCTCGATCTTCTGGGCGATATCGAGGAGCCGGGCGACGACGGGCTCCTTCTCCGCCTCCTCCTGCAGTTTCGGCTCCTCCTCGATCGCCTTGGAGAGCGGCGTCGGGTTGGCCGGGTTGTTCGGCACCAGCTTGCAGATCTTGTCGACCTGGCCATAGGGCATTTCCAGCACACGGCCGACGTCGCGCAGCGCCGCGCGCGCCTGCAGCGAACCGAAGGTGATGATCTGCGCCACCTGCTCGCGACCGTATTTCTGCTGCACGTAGCGGATCACCTCTTCGCGGCGGTCCTGGCAGAAGTCGATGTCGAAGTCCGGCATCGAAACGCGTTCCGGGTTGAGGAAACGTTCGAAGAGCAAGGAGAAGCGCAGCGGATCGACGTCGGTAATCGTCAGCGCATAGGCGACCAGCGAACCCGCGCCGGAACCGCGGCCCGGACCGACCGGGATGTTGTGCTGCTTCGCCCATTTGATGAAGTCCGACACGATCAGGAAGTAGCCGGGGAACTTCATGCGCTCGATGACGCCGAGCTCGTAGTCGAGGCGCTCCCGGTAATCCTGTTCCGTATAGCCGGGGGTCATGCCGAGGGTTGCGATCCGGTCTTCCAGTCCCTCGATCGCCTGGCGCCGCAGCTCGTTCGACTCGGCGCGCTCGGCCTCCTCCGGGTCGGCGGTCGCGCCGGTGAAACGCGGCAGGATCGGATTGCGCGTCTTCAGGATGAACGAGCAGCGCCGCGCGATCTCGACCGTATTCTCCAGAGCCTCCGGCAGATCGGAAAACAGCGCCGCCATCTCCGCCCGGCTCTTCAGATAGTGGTCGGGGGTCAGGCGGAAACGGTTGTCATCCGACACGATCGCGTTATGGGCAACCGCCATCAGCGCATCATGGGCGTCGTAATCCGATTTCGACGGGAAGAAAGCCTCGTTCGTCGCCACCAGCGGCAGGTCGTGGTCGTAGGCAAGCGTCACCAGCTTCTGCTCGCGCCGCCTGTCATAGGAGCCGTGGCGCTGCAGCTCCACATAGAGCCGGTCGCCGAAAATCCGTTTCAGCGCCAGAAGGCGGGCCTCCGCCAGCGCCGGATTGCCATCCCTCAACGCCGTGTCGACCGGCCCGCTCGAGGACCCGGTCAGCGCGATCAACCCTTCCGTGCCGCCCTCCTCCAGCCAGGAGCGGCGGACATGCACGGCGCTGTGCCCCTCGCCGCCCAGATAGGCGCGGCTGATCAGGTCGACGAGACGCTCGTAGCCCACCGCATTTGCAGCAAGCACCACGACCGCCGGCAGCTTCACAAGCTGCTGATGGCTGTTGCGCCGTTCCTCCGTCTGGTCTTCCATATCGATCGACAACTGGCAGCCGATAATCGGCTGCAGGCCGTCGCCGATCGCCTTCTGGGCGAATTCCAGCGCGACGAAGAGATTGTTGGTATCCGTTATCGCGATCGCGGGCTGGTTATCCGCGACCGCCTTCGAGAGGATCTTCTTGAGCGGCAGCGCACCCTCAAGAAGCGAATAGGCGGAATGAACGCGGAGGTGGACGAATTGCGGGGTTTTTCCCAGATCTTCCGGTCCAGATTTTACGTCCGCCATATCCGCCATGTCCGCGTCACACCCATTTCATGAATCGGATCATTTTCCGGCGCGGGCGGTCGAGAGTCCAGTTCGGATTTCGTCGCTCAACCTCTTTCGAAAAAGGCGGCCGGACAGGCCGCCGGTCACATGGCCATGACGATCATGGAGAGGCTTGCCACGAAGGTGGCGATGGAAGCGAATGCGGCAATGTCACGAAGAAGGTCAGTCATCGTCGTCTCCCGTGTTCCTTTATGTTTTTACTTTGTTCTCATTTTGTTTGAGAGTCAACAGGAGAACAAAAAGAGAATCACGGATCGGGAATCATGGTTAAGATCGCGCTCGGAGACGGCAGAAGACACAATGCCCCCTTGGCGATCCCGGTTGATTTTCTCTCCCGGTTTGACCGGGGGCAAGGTTTCGGCCGGGACACGTCGAGTGCCTCGTATTGAAATTGATAAGTGACACGCGACGTGTCCCGTTCGGTGTGTTTT